>CAYNFN010000189.1:0-3002 GCA_964396485.1 uncultured Alcaligenaceae bacterium | reverse complement strand
TGCGGCGCGGCGCGCTGGAGGCAAGGCAGTCCGTGGCAACGGGGCGCCGCCGGCAACGGGCAAAGGAGTAACAGGCAAGCGGCGAAAGTAGGCAGTATTAAAATTGAATTGTATTAGGACGCGGCGCAAGATCGCGAGCAGGTAGCGGGGCATCAACGGGCGGCGCATACATACCGGCCGGGCGTGGCAACCAATAATCAACGCAACATGAGAGGAGATTGAAATGAACAAGAGAAAATTATCCGGCCTGCTGGCCGGCGCCGTCATGGCGCTCGCCGGAAGCTCGGCGTATGCGGCGGAATCACTGACCATTCTGTGGGCGCAATGGGATCCCGCGAACTATCTGCAGGAACTGGTCAAGGACTACGAAAAACAAAGCGGTGTGACGGTCAAGGTGGAAACCACGCCCTGGCCGGATTTCCAAACCAAGGCCTTCCGTGAATTTGCCGCGCGCGGCGATGCCTACGACATGGTGGTGGGCGATTCGCAGTGGCTGGGCGCGGGCTCGACCGGCGGCCATTACGTCGATCTCACCGACTTCTTCAAGAAGAACGGCGTGGACAAGAGCATGGCGCCCGCGACGGTGCAAAGTTATGCCGAGTATCCGAAGGCCAGTGGAAAATACTGGGCGATCCCGCTCGAGGGTGACGCCACCGGCTGGTCCTACCGCAAGGACTGGTTCGAGGACCCGAAGGAAAAAGCCGCGTTCAAGAAAAAATACGGCTATGACCTCGCGGTACCGCAGACCTGGGCGCAGATGCGTGACATCGCGGAGTTCTTCCATCGCCCAAGCGAGAAGCGTTACGGCATCGCCATCTACACCGACAACAGCTACGACGCCCTGGTAATGGGTTCCGAGAATGTGCTGTTCGGCTACGGCGGCGAGCTCGGCGATTACAAGACCTACCAGGTCAAGGGCATCATCAACGGCAAGACCGCGATCGACGCGCTCAAGTTCTACAAGGAGCTCTACCAGTTCACTCCTCCCGGCTGGGGAAAGGTGTTCTTCATGGAAAACAACCAGGCGATTACCGAAGGCCTGGCGGCGATGAGCATGAACTACTTCGCCTTCTTCCCGGCGCTCACCAACCCGGCGACCAACAAGCACGCCAAGGTCACCGGCTACTTCGCCAATCCGAAGGGTCCGAGCGGGGCGCGTTTTGCCGCGCTTGGCGGGCAGGGCATTTCGATCATCAAATACTCGAAGAAGCAGGACCAGGCGACCAAGTTCCTGGAGTGGTTCATCCGCGACGACGTGCAGGAGAAGTGGGCGGAACTGGGCGGCTATACCTGCAACGCCAAGGTGCTGAAGTCCGACAAGTTCCGCAAGGCCACGCCGTACAACGAAGCCTTCTATCAGACCATGTTCATGGTCAAGGACTTCTGGGCGGTGCCGGAATACGCGGAGTTGCTGGATTCGATGAACAAGCGCCTGCATCCCTTCGTGGTCGGCAACAAGGGCACGGCTGAAGAAGCCTTGAACGGCGTTGCCAACGACTGGGACGCGGCCTTCAAGAAGTACGGACGCATCAAGTAACTCGTCATGTGGTCGGCGGGGAGGGCTGCGGTCCTCCCCGTTTTCTGCGTGACACGGCGGCAATAACAACAACGCAGGTTGCCGAAGGTAGAGGGGGAACTCCAATGCTGGCCAGGCTCGATCCTGGCTCCGCGTCGGCGAGGCGGGGCTTGAGCGATGTCGCCATTCGCAATCTGTTCATCATTCCGACGATCATTTTTCTGATCGTCTTCAATATCTTTCCACTGATCTACTCGCTCGGATACTCGTTTACCGATTTCCGGGCGTCCGGATCGGAGCCGGCCAATTTCATCGGACTGCAGAACTATCGCGAGCTGCTCGCCGACGAGTACATCTGGAACAACTTCACCATCACCGCCAAGTACGTGCTGGTGTCGGTGGGCGGCCAGGTGCTGGTCGGCTTCGGCGTGGCGCTGCTGCTCAACCGCAAGATCCCGGCCAAAGGCCTGGTGACCACGTTGCTGCTGTTGCCAATGATGATGTCGATGGCGGTCGTCGGCCTGTTCTGGCAACTGCTTTACAGCCCTTCGTGGGGCATTATCAACTACATGCTCGGCCTGGAAGATTTCGCCTGGCTGTCCAATCCCGACGTGGCGCTGTATGCGGTGGCGCTTACCGACATCTGGATGTGGTCGCCGTTCGTGATGCTGCTGTCGCTCGCCGGTCTGTCCGCCATTCCGCAGCACCTTTATGAAGCCGCCGCTATTGACCGCGCCAGTCGCTGGTACACCTTTACCCGCATCACGCTGCCGCTGGTGACTCCGCTGCTGCTGATCGCGATCATTTTCCGCACCATGGAGGCGTTCAAGACCTTCGACATCGCCTTCATCATGACCAGCATGGAATCCACCGAACTGATCGCCATCCGGCTCTACAAGATGGCATTCCAGGAGTGGCAGACCGGAAAGTCCTGCGCGATGGCGTACATCGTTCTCATCATGGTCCTGGCGATCACCAATATCTACGTTAAGTACCTGAACCAGGCGAAGGCAAGATAGGTATGTCAGCGGTTACGTCGAAGGGGCACAGGGTCTGGAACCGGGCGCTGATTGCGCTGGTGTTCCTGGTGCTCGCCATCTACCTGCTGCCGCTGTACTGGATCAGCTCCACCGCGTTCAAGCCGAGGAGCCTTGCCACCACGGTCCCGCCCACCGTGGTATTCGAGCCGGAAGCCACGTCGTTCGTGAAGCTGTTCACTTCGCGCGTGCAGATGCGCGGCGAGGTGGAGCGGGAGGTGTACGACAAGGCGCCGTGGTACGAGAAGCGCGTGTTCGATTCCGGCGAACGCATCATCAAGAGCGCCGAGGGCAAAATCGAGAGCTCGGGTTATTTGAGCCGGTTCCTCAACAGCATCATCATCGCGGTGACCAGTACCTTCCTGGCGGTGGCGATGGGCACGCTCACGGCGTACGGTTTTTCGCGCTTCAAGCTGCCGGGCGAGCAGGACTGGCTGTTCTTTATTCTT
>CAYNFN010000188.1:0-4331 GCA_964396485.1 uncultured Alcaligenaceae bacterium | reverse complement strand
TCACTTACGGCACCATCGGACAGGACACGCCGGTCAAGAAAATGTACCGCGACGCCGGGATTTTTTCGCAGAAGTGGGTGCTGGCGGATTTCGTCAAGGCGCTCGCCAGTCTGCCGCTCGCCTACGAACCCGGCACCACCTGGGAATACGGGCATTCCAGCGACGTGCTCGGGCGCGTCGTGGAAGTCGTCTCCGGTCAGACCCTGGATGTGTTCCTGGCCGAGCGCATCTTCAAGCCCCTGAAAATGGTTGACAGCGGCTTTCACGTGCCCGCCGACAAGCTCGATCGCCTCGCGCAACCGGCGCCCGATGTGTACACCGGCAAGACCCCGGAACTGCTCGACGTCACGCAGCCGGCAACGTTCTTTGCCGGCGGCCACGGCATGGTGTCCACCGCCGGCGACTATCTGCGCTTCGCGCAGATGCTCGAGAACGGCGGCGAACTCGACAGCGTGCGCATCCTCGGGCCGAAGACAGTGGAGAACATGAGCGCCAACCATTTGAACCCGAACATCAGCCCCGGCCCGACCTTCCTGCCCGGGCCCGGCTATGGCTTCGGACTAGGCTTCGGCACGCGGCTCGAGTCGGGACAGTCGGAATGGCCCGGCACGCCCGGCGAGTTTTTTTGGGGGGGCTACGCCGGGACCTACTTCTGGGTGGATCCACTCGAGAAACTGGTGCCGGTAATGATGTCGCAGGAACCCGTGCGCCGCCCGCACTATCGCTCGCTGCTGCGCAATCTGGTGTATCAGGCGATCATCGAATAGCGCGCAGGACGCAGACACACGGTTGGGTTGTCAGGGCATGGCGTTCCTTCATACCCTCCGGGTACAGGTGTCCTTCATCCCTCATCCTTTATCCTTGCTTTTGTTCCCCCGCCCTCTCCCCGAAAACGTGGAGAGGGTGTAAAAGTACGCAAATGCGAGGATCTGTCGGCATTCTGCTCTCCCTCACCGCCGCTTTGTTGCTTGCGCCACCGCCAGCGCGGGCGCAGTCGGAGACGGCGCGCACGTTCCTGTTGGTGGCGCAGCCGGACATGCTCGATCCGAATTTCTCCCGCACGGTGGTGCTGGTCATGCGCAATGAAGAAGGCGGCCCGCTCGGCGTCATCCTCAACCGCCCCACCAACGTCCAGTTGCGCGAGCTGTATCCGGAACGCACGGAATTGACTGGCCGCAACGATCTAGTGTTCTTCGGCGGGCCGGTGCAACCCGATGCGCTGTTGTTCGCCTTCCGCTCCGCGGTGAAACCACCGAAAGGCCTCAACGTAACCGAAGACATCTACATCAGCGGTTTCAGCGAGGTTCTCGACGAATTGCTCAAGCAACCGGAGAACGCCAGGGAGCAACGTTTCTTCGCCGGCTACGCCGGCTGGGCGCAAGGCCAGCTCGAGTTCGAAATCGCGCGGGGCGGCTGGTACACGCTGCCGCTGGACGTGGACGCGATCTTCAAGATGAACCCGCTGACGATCTACGATGAACTGGTGAAGCGCGCAGCCGTACGGCGCATCGAAACCCGGCGCGAGTTCCGCGACAGCACAACGGCGGCCGCAGGCCGGTACTGAGCGCGCGGCCGTTGTTGCGAACCATGCTGCCCAATCCGCGCCTGATCCCCATGGGGGACCGGGCACTGGTCATCGAATTCGGCGACCGGCTCGATCCCGAACTGAGCGCCCGCATCGCCGCCGCCGCGCAACATCTGCGCACATCGCCGCCGCCCGGCGTGCTCGACATCGTGCCGGCCTATACCACGTTGGCGTTGCACTACGACCCGGCGATCATCGGCGCCGGCGACACGCCCTACGAGGCCCTGATCGAACAGATCGAGGCGTGGCTGCACGCGCAGGCCGATGTGGAACTGCCGCCGGGACGCCTGGTGGAGATTCCGGTCTGTTACGGCGGCGGACTCGGCGAAGACCTTGAACAGGTGGCCCGCCAGCATGGGCTCACGCCAGAGGAAGTCGCCACGATTCACGCCAGCACGGATTACCGCGTGTACCTGCTCGGTTTCGTGCCGGGCTTCGCCTATCTCGGCAACCTGGATTCCCGCATCGCCACGCCGCGCCGTGATACGCCACGCCCGCACGTTCCCGCCGGCAGCGTAGCCATTGGCGGCGACCAGACCGGCGTGTATCCGCTGGAAACGCCGGGAGGCTGGCATCTCATCGGCCGCACGCCGGTGAGAATGTTCACCCCGGAAGCCGAGCCACCCTGCCTGCTCGGTGCCGGCGACACGGTGCGCTTCGTGCCGATCTCGCGCGCCGAGTTCGACGCCTTGTCGGGGAGCCGTGCATGAACAGGAGCGGTGCGTGAACATTCGAGTTCTCAAGCCGGGCATGCTTACCACGCTGCAGGATAGCGGCCGCAATGGCTATCAGCACTACGGCGTACCGGTTTCCGGCGCGATGGACCTGTTCTCGCACCGGGTCGCCAACATCCTGGTCGGCAACCCCGGGGACGAAGCGACTCTCGAAATTACGCTACAGGGGCCGCGCCTCGAATTCGATCAGGACACGGTGATCGCGATCTGCGGCGGCGACCTGTCCCCCGCGATCGGTGGTGCCGAGGTTCCCGAAGGCAAGGCGGTAAGGGTGCGCGCCGGCAGCGTGCTCGACTTCGGCGTGTGCCGCGCCGGTTGCCGCGCCTACCTCGCGGCGCGTGGCGGCTTCGACGTGCCGCAGGTGATGGGCAGCCGCAGTACCTACGAAACGGCGCAACTCGGCGGCATGCACGGGCGTGCGCTCAGAAAGGACGACCGGCTACGCATCGGCGAATCAGCCGGGGACATCTACCCCGATCTCGACGCGAAACTCGCGCGTTCCAGGCGCGCATTCGCGTTTCCGAAATGGGCGGTGAATCAGCACATCGAGAAACTCGGCCGCACGCCGCAGGTGGTGCGGATCATCCCCGGCCGTCACTGGGAGGCGTTCCCGGCCAAGGCACGCGACGCGCTCACCGAGACCGAGTTCCGCATCGCCCCGGATTCCAACCGCATGGGCTTTCGCCTCGACGGAGCAGCGATCGAACCCGAGAAACCGCTGGAAATCCTGTCGGAAGCCGTGACCTTTGGCACAATCCAGGTTCCGCCGGGAGGCAAGCCGATCGTGCTGATGGCGGACCGGCAGACCGTCGGCGGCTATCCAAAGATCGCCGAGGTCGCGAGCGTGGACCTGCATCTGCTCGCGCAGCTCAAGCCCGGCGACCGGCTGCGATTCGAACTGGTATCGCTGGCTCAGGCGCAGGCACTGTGGCTCGCGCGCGAGCAGGAGATCATGACCATCCGCGAGGCTATTGAGAAACACCTGACCAAATGAAGACACTGGACCTCAATTGCGACATGGGCGAAGGCTTCGGCGCCTGGAAAATGGGCGACGATGCCGCGCTGCTGGACCATGTCACCTCGGCCAACATCGCCTGCGGCTTCCATGCCGGTGATCCCGGCACCATTCATCGCACCGTGAAGCTGGCGATCGAAAAAGGCGTGGCCGTCGGCGCACATCCGTCGCTACCCGACCTGCAGGGCTTCGGCCGCCGCGCTATTGAGGTCACCGCCAGCGAAGCCTATGACCTGGTTCTGTACCAGATCGGCGCGCTGGCCGCATTCGCCCGTTCGCTGGGCGGCCGGCTTTCACACGTCAAACCGCATGGCGCGCTCTACAACATGGCGGCCAGAGATAGCGGCCTTGCACGCGCTATCGCCAAGGCGGTAAAGGACTTCGATTCGAGGCTGGTGCTGTTCGGGCTGGCGGGAAGCGAACTGGTCCGCGCCGGCCACGAGACCGGGCTCAAAGTTGCCAATGAAGTATTCGCCGACCGCACCTACCAGTCGGATGGCAGCCTGACGCCGCGGAGCCAGCCGAATGCGATCATCCACGACGTCGAAGCTTCGATCGCGCAAGTCAGGCGCATGGTCGGCGAAGGAAAGGTCAAAAGCGTTCACGGTGTGGATGTCGAGGTCATCGCCGACACGCTCTGCATTCATGGCGATGAACCTGCCGCGGTCGAATTCGCCCGCCGTATCCGCCGCGCACTTGCCGATAGCGGCGTCCGCGTCGCGGCAATCTCACACTGATAATGGCTAATTCAACACCCAACGCAGAGGCGCAGAGGACGCAGAGATCGCAGAGGAAATCAAAGAGCGAGGATGCGATGGGAACCCGCACTGGCCGAATTCATCGCGCTGACGCATATTGACAGCCTTCATTCATTACTTTTGTCTTTCTCTGTGTCCTCCGCGTCCTCTGCGCCTCTGCGTTGAGGATTACATTAGGGAGAAAAAATGCAGGACAAGCTATTCGACGTTGCCGATCAAGTAGTGCTGGTATCCGGCGG
>CAYNFN010000187.1:0-1855 GCA_964396485.1 uncultured Alcaligenaceae bacterium | reverse complement strand
GTGGCGCTCGAGATACCCAAGGCACGCACGCCGATGGGCTCGGGCAGTGTCGGGTCGGCACGTCGCTCGTCCTCCCAGAGGATGCGGGCGAGCTCCTCGGGTGCGTGGTCCCGCGCTTTCCAGCGTACTGGCGGGAAGCAGCGATGGTATCGCTACCGGCTTCGGTCGCTCACGGGAGAGCCTGGCCACCATGCTTCGCGACTCGGTCTACCAGCATCTCGGCGTGGCCTGGTTCTTCGACCGCCCATTGCCCAACGATCTGCCATTGGGCGGTCACAATGTGCGCCATGGCTGGCACCCCATACTGATCCAGCACTCGCAATACGCGCCGTATCTGCGCGAGCCTGCGGTGACGGTGGTCGTTGGATCCGTGAGTCTGGCGACGGACTTCGTGCACCCGGTGCACGGCACCAAAGCGCGGGACCACGCACCCGAGGAGCTCGCCCGCATCCTCTGGGAGGACGAGCGACGTGCCGACCCGACACTGCCCGAGCCCATCGGCGTGCGTGCCTTGGGTATCTCGAGCGCCACGCAGATCGTGCACCACGGCGCACTGCCTGTGCGCTCCGCGTCATCTTCGGTGTACATCGCGACCAGCCTGAATGGCCAAGCGCCCTATTTCACGTCGTCGCTGGAGTCGGCCATCCAGGCAGGTGCCGCTGCAGCCGCATCTTTCGACCCGTGTGTCGAGCGGTTGCCGGCGGGCGGGTGACCGAAGCTCGCCATTGACAATAAAACCTTACGTAAAGCGTCAGCTTTTTGTTATTAATGGCGCAGGGAAATCGCAGAGTTTTCGTATACAAATGAGCCGGGCATTCGTCAAAGAATCAGATGGGTCGGAAGGGGATGAACTCCCGGAACTCCTGGTCAGTCCGCATCGGAATCTTGTCACGGATGCAGGCTTGAGGCAGATCGAAGGTACCGTCGAACGGCTACAGAGCGCCCTGTCTCAAGCTCGTGCGGCAGGAGACCGCGCAGCGAGCGCGCAAGTCCAGCGCGACCTGCGGTATTGGACCCAGCGATTGCGCACCGCCGAAGTGGTGGCGGCTCCTGACGCGTCCGACACAGTGCGGTTTGGGGCGTCCGTCGTGTTAGAGAAAAAGGACGGAGAGCGCGTCGAGTACCAGATAGTCGGGGAGGATGAAGCGGATCCGGCCCATGGCAAGATTTCGTATGTCTCGCCGATTGCGCGGTTGCTCATCGGCGCCTCAGTGGGGGATATCACGGAGTTGGTGGATGGAGAAGCCGAGATCCTGGAGATTGCCTGCATGGCGACTGTAACCGCATAAGAGACATAGTCCTGCAGACGGATTTTCGGTCGATCGAAGCCGGCATCTGCTGGTGATAAGATGCCGGCGATTACGATCGGCGGCGTCCCCTTGGTAATCGCACTAGGAGTTCGGACATGAGAACAATGAAAGGCACCTTGCTGATGATAGCCGCCATGCTGCTGGCGTCCGGTCCCGCCCTCGCCGACAAGTACAGCGACACAATCGACCTGTTCAAGAACGCGGGCCAGAGCGCGTCGTTCTTCGAGAAGTGCTATGGCTACGCGGTGTTTCCGACCATCGGCAAGGCGGGGCTCGGAATCGGCGGCGCCCACGGCAATGGCCACGTCTATCAGCAGGGCAAGCACGTTGGCGACACGTCGATGACGCAACTAAGCATTGGTTTTCAGGCTGGTGGCCAGGGTTTCAGTGAGATCATTTTCTTCGAGGACAAGCGAGCGTTCGACGAATTCACGTCCGGAAACTTCGAGTTCGGTGCGAACGCAAGCGCGGTCGTGATCACCGCCGCCGCGTCGGGGAGCGCCGCCACCACGGGTGCGACCGGAGCTGCAAGCGGCGGCAAGAAG
>CAYNFN010000186.1:0-2006 GCA_964396485.1 uncultured Alcaligenaceae bacterium | reverse complement strand
ACCCCCTGGACCACATTGGAAGGCTACATCGCGCTGCTGGAGCGGCTGCTGGAACTGCAACTCGTGGAGAGCGTGCCCCCGGTTCAGCTCACCATCCGGCTGCTCGTTCCCGAAGGCTCCTATCTTCTGAAGGTCCCCGGCTTCAAGGAAAAGCTCATGGCCTTCGATCACAGACTCCTGGGCTATCCGTGGGGCCATCCCGATCCCCGGGTGGACCGTCTGCAACAGGACCTGCAGTCCCGGGTGGCCCGATGTGAACAGGAGGGTCTTCCACGCCGCGAAGTATTCGCCGCCATTTGGCGCATGGCCCACGAGGCTGCAGGACGGACCGCCCCAATCCTCACGGGGAACTTGGGAACTCCGATCCCGCGTCTGTCGGAACCGTGGTACTGCTGCGCCGAGCCTACCGAAGCGCAGCTCCAATCTTTCTGATAGGCGATAGGCAAATCTAACCGCGCCGCCCGCCCCAGGCGGTGAGGAATCGGCGTGGGAATGCCGTGCGCGCCGAGCGCCTTCGCCGTCGCATGCAGCGGCAGGTTGCGGGTTTGACATAGGTCACTTTAAGGACCAAGTTGACACATATGGAAAAGACTCAGGTGTACCTGCGCAAGGAGGAACTTGCCGCGATGCGCGAAGCCGCGGCCCGATCGGGGCGGAGCGTAGCGGAGCTGGTTCGGGACGCTGTCCGCAAGGTTGTGCTCAAGCCGCAGGCTGCGGGTCCGGTCCCAATCTGGGACGGCGAGCCAAAGCGCTCGTCAGTGGAGCACGATACCGTTCACGACGAGCCCTGATGCGGCAGCGCGAGGCCGCTTTCGTCGACAGCGGAGCGTGGATCGCGCTTGCGCTTTCGCGGGATCCTCTGCACGCGCAAGCGCGGGAGCAGTGGGAAATTCTGCAGGGTGCCGGTGCGAAGCTTCACACCTCCATTCCCGTGGTCATTGAGACATTCACCTTTCTTGAGCGCAATGCCAACCGGGACGTGGCCTTGACGTGGAAAGGTTCGATCTACAAGCCTGGAACCGTCAAGATTCTTCCCTGCGAGCTGCGCGATCTGGAGCAGTCTTGGGAATATTTTCGGCGCCCGGACCTGCACAAGCTGTCTGCGGTGGACGCGACCAGCTTCACCATCATGAAGCGCGCGCGCATTCGGCTTGCATTCGCGTTCGATCACCACTTCGCGGTTGCCGGTTTCAGGTTGGTCGCATAGCGCCATCGAAATCGCGCATGACCCGGTATTGATGCGATCCAAACGGACACATTCCATGAAGCGCGTCCTGCTGCTTCTGCCCACTACCGGCTACCGCAATTACCGGGCAGCGACGGTCCAGTTGTAGGGAATGAACCCGACCTCGTAATCCTCGGGGATGGGCTGCGCGCGATAGCGGTTCACGTAGGCGATCAGCGACGGCGCCTTGGCGAGGAAGTCCTCGCGGAAGAAATCGAGGATCTCCGGCAGCTGCACCGCGCGCCGAGCGTGGTCCACCCCCACGTTGCGTTCATCGCCGAGGAACGCCCGCGCCTCGCGGTCCCGTTCCGCCTCGAACGTCGCCGCGCGCGCATGGCGCACCACCTCGACCAGCTCGCCGCGGCGCTTGAGCGTCGGCTCGCCGCCGGTGATCTGCACGTCGGTTCCAGGTCCGTAGTGCTCGCGGATCATCCCGATGCGCCGGATCAGCTCCGCGAGCGGCATGTCCTTCACCGCCTCCGAACTCTCCGACAGATCGCACAGCGTGCTGTCGAGATTGCAGCGCTGCGTGACTTCTAGCGCCACGCAACCGACCGCCCAGCACCTGCCCATGTGCTGGCACGGGGCCCCACAGCCCGGCGCGCTCCATGCCGCCGCCGCGCTCGCTCGAGCGGCGCGATGCCTTCGCCAGGGGCCGGCAACGGGGTGCAGGCGGCTATGTCCTCCCGGGTGCGCAATACGGTCCGGCGTGTCATTTCACCAACCGGGTCTTCGGGTACGCGGCGTACCAGCCGAACCAGAAGGCGCGATGCGCCGGCAG
>CAYNFN010000185.1:0-1809 GCA_964396485.1 uncultured Alcaligenaceae bacterium | reverse complement strand
CCAGGGAAAATGTCGCGTAGCGCAGGTAAGGAGACGACTTGTTCGGGATCTCGGTGAAGTCGGGCCAGACTTTCCAGTTGAAAATGTGCTCCTGAAGAGTTTTTCGCGTGGCCTCCGCACAATGCACGGTGACAGGCCTTTCGCGCATCGGTCCTACAGTGTCCACCAGAAACGGCAGTGATGTGATGTGATCGAGGTGAGAGTGCGTCAGAAAAACATGGTCGATCTTGATCAGTTCGGTGATGGTAAGGTCGCCCACCCCCGTACCAGCATCCACCAGCACGTCGTTGTCGAGCAGCATCGAGGTCGTGCGCAGATTTCCGCCGATGCCTCCGCTGCAACCGAGTATCCTGATCTGCATTGCTATTTGGTTTCGAATTTCCAGGAACCGTCTCAGCCGTCTTCCGGCGGATTCGTGCGCAGATGCGCGATTCGGTCGAGAAACAGTCGGTAAAGCCCGCGGTCCGGAGCAACCTTCACGAGGTTGATCAACTGCAATTCTGCCATATCCCCGTCACGAACCCGGTACCCTGCTTGACCAGCCTTTCGATCACTACAAAGTGGGTATCGTCGGCTTCGACGTCGTATTTGCCGAGCGCGCCGAAAGTGATCTGCGGGCCGATGCGCCCGGACGTTGTTCGAAGTGACTCCGCTCAGGTTTGGACGCGTTACAGTGCTCAGGGTTTCAGGAAGAACTCCATCTTTACCCCGGCCAGTTCGATGATGTCGTGATCGTTGATCTGGTGGGCCTGGGCATCGAGCGCCGTGCCGTTGACCAGCGGGAAGTTGGTGCCTTCCACGTGGGTAATGTAGTAGCCATGTGGCCGCCTGGCGATGACCGCCACCTGCACCCCGGGCTTGCCCAGGGTGGTGAGCGGCTTGAGCAGCGGCAGTTCCTTGCCGGAATTGGGCCCGGAGAGAATTTGGATGGTGCCTTGTCCCCCTGGCATTGCCGTGGCGGCAGGTGCTGCCGGGGCCTGCGACGGAGCCGGCTTGGGCGCTGCCGCCGCCAGGGCCGGGGCTTGCGGAGCCGGCTTTGGCGCTACCGCCGCCGCGCGCGCGGCCTGGGCATCGATGACGGTGTCGCTCAGCTTAGCGGCCTGCGGGACGTGGTCCTGGGTATCGGTCGGCGCCTTTGTTTCCGCCTTGGATGCTGCGACGGGAGCGCGCAGCACCATGGTCTTCTCGAACTCGGCCTGGCTCATGCTGGCCGGCGCTTCGTTGACGTACTTGAGCTTGTATTTGCCGATTTCGATGATGTCGTTGTTCTGAAGGAAGTGCTTCTTCACCGGCTGGCCGTTGACCAGCGTACCGTTGGTGCTGCCAAGATCCTCGAGAAAGGAATCCTTGAGGATGGTCATGATGATGGCGTGCTCTCCGCTGACCGCCAGATTGTCGATCTGAACGTCGTTGTGCGGTTTGCGGCCGATGGTGGATCGCTCCTTGGTGAGGGTGAACTCCTTGATCAACTGACCATCGAGACTGAGTATCAACTTCGCCATATCTGCTTCCTCTTATTTGAACCACAAAAGGAACTTCGCCCACAGGCCTTCGTCGGCCGGGAAGTCCTTCTTCACCCTGATCAGCACCACGGAGACATTATCACGCCCGCCGTTGTCATTCGCCATCTGTACCAGTTGATCGGCCGCGAGCGGGAGGTTGCTGCCGATCGCCGCCAGTGTCATCTCGATGTCCTCGTCGTCGACCATATCGTTGAGTCCATCGGAGCACAGCAGATAGATGTCGCCGGTCTCGGCCGGATAAGTACGGATCTCCGCCTCGACTTCCGGCTCGATGCCCAACGCCCTC
>CAYNFN010000184.1:0-2691 GCA_964396485.1 uncultured Alcaligenaceae bacterium | reverse complement strand
AAGGAACAGGCGGTATGCACCCAGATCGAGGCCGAGCACGCGCACCTGTCCGCGCAGAAATTCCGGGAGCTGCACCGGCTGCTGGCCCGGCCCCCAGAAATAAGTGGCCGCCGCGATCGCCATGAAAGTCAGACCGATGCTGAACAGTACCTGCTCGAGATGGCTGGCCTGATACAGCCGCTGATAGAGCGCGCGCTCGAGGATGACGCCTGCCAGCGCGGTGACGATGAACGCGATCGGAAGCGCAGCGAGGAAAGGTAGCCCAAGGCGCGTCATTGCCGCGACGCAGACGTAGCCACCCAGCATCGCAAAAGCGCCGTGGGCGAGATTGATGAAGTTCATCAGGCCCATGGTCACCGACAGGCCGATGCCGATCAGGAACAGCAGGCTGCCGTAGGCAATGCCGTCGAACAGGATGCCGGCGAAGTTGATCAGCAAACCGACATGTCCTTGTCGTAACGCCCGCGCTTATCCATTCCCGCGCTCCCTTTCAATTTCCTTGGAATCAGAAAAGGTCTCGATAGGGAAGACCATTTTCACCACGGAGGACACGGAGGACACGGAGAAAAAAATGAGGAAGATCGAATCGGGGCTAAGTGCACTGTGACTATCCGCAATTCCGCGCGGGCAGGTCTTGCCGTGAAGGATCATCAGCCACTGAAACGCTCCCACCCGAACATATTCTTGCTCTTGCCTTTCCTCCGTGTCCTCCGTGTCCTCCGTGTCCTCCGTGGTTAACGCTTTTCCTGGGTTAGTTACTTCCGACTGGCACGCGCTGCCAGAACGCGCTCTACCAGTTGCTCCGCCACGCCGAGATAGTTTTCCGGGTCGAACAGGCGATTCAGTTCAGCCGCCGAAAGATGCGCGGCGAGTTTCGTGTCCTGCTCCAGCACGTCGCGCAGATTTGCGCCTTGCCCGACCGCACGGCCGCACGCCGCCTCCACCAGTTCATGCGCGGTTTGCCGGCCCAGCTTCGGGGCCAGGGCCGAAGAGACGGCTTCGGCCATGATCAGACCGCGCGTGGAATCGAGGTTCTGGCGCATGCGCCGGGCGTCGGTTTCCAGACCTTCCATGACTTGCGTCATGTGGCCGAGCGCGCCGGCGGCGAGCATGCAGATCTCCGGCAGCGTCTCCCATTCCGCATGCCAATTGCCCAGGCCGCGCTCCTGCTCCTGCACCATCGCGGCAAGCATCACCGACACCAGCGCCGGCACTCTGGCCGCCGCTGCCAGAACCACCGCAGAGGAAACCGGGTTGCGTTTGTGCGGCAGGGTCGAGGATCCGCCGCGGCCGGGCGCAGCCGGCTCGAAGGCCTCGTCGATCTCGGTCTGCATCGCCAGCGAGACGTCGCGCGCGATCTTGCCGAGCGATCCGACCAGAAGACCGAGCGTCGTCGCCACCTCCGCCATGCGGTCGCGCTGCGCATGCCAGGGAATGTCTGGCAGTGAAAGTTTCAGTTCGCCCGCCAGCGCGGCTGCGACATCGAGGCCGCGATTGCCGAGCGCAGCCAGCGTTCCGGCCGCGCCGCCGAACTGCAGCACCAGCGCGCGCGCGCGCAGTTCCTTCACCCGCTGGCGATGGCGCTCGATCGCGCTGAGCCAGCCCGCCGCTTTCAGGCCGAAGGTCACCGGCACCGCGTGCTGCATCAAGGTGCGGCCCGCGACCGGCGTGCGTTTGTGCTTTCTGGCAAGCCTGGCCGACGCATCCGACAAGTTCACCAGCCCGGCATCGATCAGTTCCAGAGCGCTGCGCAATTGCAGCACCAGTCCTGTATCCATCGCATCCTGGCTGGTCGCACCCCAGTGCACGAAGCGCGCGGCGTCGTGGTCCCTGCTTTCGACCAGCGCAGTGAGCGCCTTGACCGTCGGGATCGCGGGGTTGCCGGCCAGGGCCGCGCCGCGCGACAGCGTCCCGAAGTCGAACAACTCCGCACGGCACTGCGATTCGATCTGCGACGCCGCAGGACCCGGGATCAGGCCTGCGCGCGCCGTTGCCCGGGCGAGCGCCGCCTCGAAGTCCAGCATGCCCTGCAGGCGGCCGCGGTCGGAAAAAATTGCGCGCACCGTGTCGGTCCGGAACAGCGCATCGAGCAGACCCGGGGGAGTAATTGCACTCAAACCGTGTCTCCTCTTTTCGAAGCCATTGCCGGAAGTGTCAGAAATCGAAGAACACGGTTTCATCCCGCCCCTGCAGGATGACATTCCACTCCAACGCACCCTGGCTTCCCGCCGGTTCTCTCGCGATCAGCGTGTGGCGCCGCTCGACGGGAACCAGTTTCAACACGGGGTCCTCGGCGTTGGCGTGATCGTGGGAAAAGTAGATGCGCGTCACCAGATGCTTCAGCAGGCCGCGCATGAACACGGCCACCAGCAGATGCGGCGCCTGCAGCGTGTCGCCCGGTCCCGGTACGCGCCCCGGCTTGATGGTGACGAAGCGGAACTCGCCATTGTCGCCGGTCGCGACCCGGCCGAATCCCTTGAAGCCGGTATCGAGCGGTTTGTCCTGCACATCGTCCGGATGTGCGTATTTTCCCTGAGCGTTGGCCTGCCAGATCTCGATCAGCGCGTCGTTCACCGGCTTGCCGTCGCCATCCAGCACGCGCCCCTGTATCGAGACTTTCTCGCTGCCCGCTACAGACTTCGCCAGGTCGGCGACACCCAACTTTTCCAGCCCAATGTGGAAAAAAGGTCC
>CAYNFN010000183.1:0-3778 GCA_964396485.1 uncultured Alcaligenaceae bacterium | reverse complement strand
GAACCGCTGACCCGCTATCGCATCATCACCACCTGGTCGCGCCTGGTGATCAGGCTGGCACGGGCCGTCTGCGGGATTGAATACCGCGTGATCGGCCGTGAATACCTGCCCACAGAGCCAAGCATCGTGCTGTCGAAACACCAATCGGCCTGGGAAACGCTCGCTTACCAGGAAATGCTTCCGCCGCAGGTCTGGGTCATCAAAAGAGAATTGCTGCGGGTGCCATTCTTCGGCTGGGGACTGGCGATGATGAGCCCGATCGCAATCGATCGCGGCTCCGCAACCCGCTCCCTGAAGCAGACTCTCGAACAGGGCAAGGACCGCCTCTCCAAAGGCTGGTGGATCGTGATATTCCCGGAAGGCACCCGCATCGCCCCGGGCCGCCGTGGACGATATCATCTCGGCGGCGCCTGGCTGGCGTGCCAGACCGGCGCGCCAGTGGTGCCGATCGCGCATAATGCCGGGACCTTGTGGCGCAAGAACGCGTTCATCAAGCACCCGGGTACCATCACTGTCAGCATCGGCCCGGCCGTTCATCCGCAGGGGATGACCGCCGACACGCTCAACCGGAAGGTCGAAGACTGGATAGAAACCGAAGTCGCCCGCCTCGGGAACGCTCACTAGATTTGGTCCCGGATGCCGCGGTCACCGAACCGAATTTCTCACCACGGAGGACACGGAGGACACGGAGGAACGGCAGGAGCGAAAAAAGCAAACGAGTGTAAAAACCTCCAATTTGCGGATGTTCTAACAGAATCGAAATTGGCGGCAGAGGGTCACGAACAGTCACCTCGCTTCTATCCCCAATTCGTTTTCCCTCGTTTTTGGTTTTCCTCCGTGTCCTCCGTGTCCTCCGTGGTGAGAGTTTCGTTTTCCAATCGCTCAGTGGTGAGACTTTGACTTGTCGTCGCGCGGATGGCCGGTTACAGCAGGACGCTGTGCTAAACTCGGCCGCAATCTAGAAAGTCTTCCATGCGCCGCCTCTGTGTCCTAGTCCTGCTCGCGTTCCTGATCTCCGCCTGCGGCCAGAAGGGTCCGCTCTATCTGCCGAAGGAAGAGGAGAAACCCAGAAAAACCGAAGAAGGAACCATCGAGAAGTGAGTTTTTTTCCCCAGCGCAACGGCGCACTACACGCTGAAGGCGTGCCGCTTTCGCGCATTGCCGAGGAATTCGGCACACCGTGCTACGTCTACTCGCGCGCGGCATTGACGGACGCCTTCCAGCGTTACGATGGCGCCTTTGGCGCGCGTGCGCACCTGATCTGCTATGCGGTCAAGGCCAATTCCAATCTGGCGATCCTCAATCTTTTCGCGCGCCTTGGCAGCGGCTTCGACATCGTCTCCGGCGGCGAACTGGCGCGGGTCATCGCAGCCGGCGGAGACCCTGCGAGGACGGTGTTCTCCGGCGTGGGTAAGACCCGCGAGGAAATGCGGCAAGCGCTTGCAGTCGGGGTTCTGTGTTTCAACGTGGAATCGGAAAGCGAGCTCGAGCGCCTCAACCAGGTCGCGGAGGAGATGGGCAAGAAGGCGCCGGTGAGCCTGCGGGTCAACCCCGACGTGGACGCCAAGACTCACCCGTATATTTCCACTGGACTCAAGGAAGACAAGTTCGGGGTGGCGTTCGAGGATGCGCTGCGAATCTACCGCAAGGCGCATGCCGCAGCGAACCTGAAAGTCACCGGCATCGACTGCCACATTGGCTCCCAGCTCACCGAACTGGCGCCATTCCTGGACGCCTTCCGCAAGCTGGTGAACCTCGTCGACATGCTGGCGTCGGAAGGTATCAGGCTGGACCATCTGGACCTGGGCGGCGGCCTGGGCATCCGCCACCGTGACGAGACGCCGCCCGAACCGGGTCAGTACGTAAAAGCGCTGCTCGATCTGGTTGGCGACCGCGAACAGCACATTCTGCTGGAGCCGGGACGTTCCATGGTCGGCAATGCCGGCCTGCTGCTCACCCGTGTCGAGTATCTCAAGCATGGCGACGCAAAGAACTTTGTGGTCGTAGATGCGGCGATGAACGATCTGATACGCCCGACTCTCTACGACGCCTATCACGAGATTCGGCCGGTTCGCGAATGCACGAGTGGCACGAGCCGCTACCAGATCGTTGGCCCGATTTGCGAAAGCGGTGACTTTCTGGGCCACGATCGTGATCTCGCCGTACGTGAAGGCGACCTGCTAGCGGTGATGTCCGCCGGCGCCTACGGCATGAGCATGAGCTCCAACTACAACTCGCGACCACGCGCGGCCGAAGTGATGGTTGACGGCGGGCGCATTCATCTGATACGCGAACGCGAGAAAGTCGAAGAATTGTTTGCCGGAGAACGGCTGCTGCCCTGATCCGTTGGCAAAGCGCGTGGAACTAACGTTGTGCAGGAGGTTCTATTTGTAGGGAAGCTCACCGGCCGCAGATGGTAAACTTTGCGCGGCCTCACATTCCTGGCAGCCAACGACAACATGATCGTTTTCAATCTTTCTTGCGAAAAGGCCCACCGATTTGAAGGGTGGTTCGGCTCGGCAGACGACTTTGCCGTACAGGTGAAGGGCGGCAGCATTGCCTGCCCGCTGTGCGGCTCCCTCGAGATCGCCAGGCAGCCTTCGGCGCCCTACGTCAGCACACGCGGCAGCGAACCGTCGCAGGAACCGCAATCGGTCATGGTCGCCAATACCGCCCAGTTCTTGCACAAGAAGTTCATCGAATACGTGCTCCAGAACACCGAGGATGTCGGCAGGCGGTTTCCGGATGAGGCACGGCGGATTTTCTACAAGGAAGTTGCCGAGCGCGCAATTCGCGGCACTGCGTCGATGAAAGAAGTGACCGAACTGAAGAAAGAGGGAATCGACGTTGTCGCTGTTTCCGGCATTCCGGTTACGCCAGAGACACTCCACTGAACCACCTCACCCCCCGCCCTCTCCACTACGTGGAGAGGGTGCTGAAAGCGAAACGGGCGATCCCATGGTCGCCTGTTTTTATTTCACTCTCCATCTTTCTAGGAGCGGACACATGGCGAATAGTTTAGATTTGAGTCCTTTCTCATTTGAAAGTATGTGGTGGCAATCGCTGACAGTGAGGTCTCGTTCATAGGGACTAACGTGGAGAGCTCTTATTGCTCCCTCTCCGCCTTCAGGGGGAGAGGGTTGGGGTGAGGTGGTCGTTCATCGTCCTCGCCGGCGCGGTCGCCGTGGTCTCGACCGCCTCGATCCTGATCCGGCTGGCGCAAGCCGAAGGCGCTTCTTCTCTCACGATCGCCGCGGTGCGGCTCGGGCTGGCCGCTGCGATTCTGGCGCCTTTCGCCTGGCTCAAAGCGGGGCGGGAAATCATGCGGCTGGGCCGACGGGAGCTGGGCCTTTGTCTGCTTTCCGGGCTGTTTCTGGCCATACACTTCTGGACGTGGATCTCCTCGCTGGAGTACACGTCGGTGGCAAGCAGCGCAGCGCTGGTCACCACCAATCCGCTCTGGGTCGGGTTGGCTTCCGCGGTGCTGCTGCGCGAACGTCCCGCGGCTGCTGCGCTCGCGGGCATCGCGCTCACCGTAGCCGGCAGCGCGCTCATCTTTGCCGCCGATTCCGGTGGGAGCGCAACAACGGCGACCAATCCGCTCCTGGGCAATGCGTTGGCGCTGGTCGGAGCGATCTCCGCGTCGGGCTACCTGCTGGTGGGGCGCACGCTGCGCGCGCGCATATCGCTCACAGCGTATGTCTGGCTGGCCTACACGGTGGCGGCGATTTTGCTGGGCGCCGCGGTGGCGGCAAGCGGCAGCTCGCTGGCGACGTTG
>CAYNFN010000182.1:0-7407 GCA_964396485.1 uncultured Alcaligenaceae bacterium | reverse complement strand
GGCGGCGATTTCCCGATCGTGGGTGACCAGCACCACGATGATGCCTTGGTCGCGGTTCAACTGCGTGAACAGATTCATGATCTCGGCGCCGGTGTGCGTGTCGAGATTGCCGGTGGGTTCGTCGGCGAGCAGCAGCCGCGGACGGGTGGCGAGCGCGCGGGCGATCGCCACCCGTTGTTGCTGCCCGCCGGAAATCTGGTTGGGGAAGGACTGCACGTGGCCCGCCAGTCCGACGCGCTCGAGCAATGAGAGCGCGCGGGTGTTGCGTTCGTTGCGCGCCATGCCGGCGTAAACCAGCGGCAGCGCGACGTTTTCGGTAAGCCGCGCGCGCGGCAGCAGGTTGAATCCCTGGAACACGAAACCGATGGTGCGGTTGCGCAGCCTTGCGAGCTGGTCGCTGCTGAGTTGGCCGGTGTCGGCTCCGTCGAGAAAATACCTGCCGCGGGTCGGCTGGTCCAGGCAGCCGAGAATGTTCATGAACGTGGACTTGCCCGATCCTGACGGACCCATGATGGCGACGAACTCGCCGGGCTCGATGACGAGGTTGACGTCGTGGAGCACCGGGAAGACGCCGGCCTCGGTCTCATAGCTCTTGTGAAGATGCTCGATGCGCACCACCGGATTCGCCATCAGAACAACCTCGTGCGCGGGCCGCTGGGCGCGGTTTGCAGGCGCGGCGTCGCGGTCAGATCTTCGACGACCACCATGTCGCCTTCACGCAGATCGCCGCCGGTGATCTCGGTGGCGCGGCCGTTGGTGATGCCGGTCTGTACCGCGACGGGTTCGATCTTTCCGCCGCGCAGCGCGTGCACCTGTGATCCTGCTGCGCGCTTGCGCGCCCCGGCGGCCGCGCCGGCCGCCGGGCCGGAAGACATGCGCGGGGATTCTGCCTTGCCGGCCGGGCGGAAACGCAGCGCCGCACTGGGTACCATCAGCACATCCTGTTTGGTCTGGGTGGTGATGGTGATATAAGCAGTCATGCCCGGCAGCAGGACCTCATCCGCGTTGTCCACGGATACCACCACGTTGTAGGTGACGACGTTGCTGGTGATGGTGGGATTGAGCCGGATCTGCTTGACCTTGCCCTTGAACTCGCGGTCGGCAAACGCGTCTACGCGGAAGTCCACTTCCTGGCCGATGAGGATCGCACCGACGTCGGCTTCCGCGACCGCCGAGTTGATCTGCATTTGCTTGAGGTCCTGCGCGATCTTGAACAGCACCGGTGCCTGGAGGCTGGCGGCGACCGTCTGCCCGACGTCCACCTGGCGATCCACGACCACGCCGGAAACCGGCGAACGGATCACGGTGTAGTGCAGGTTCGCCCGATCCCTGCTGTGCTGCGCTTCATACACCTGCACCTGCGCCTCGGCGGCTTCGCGCGCCTGCACCGCCTGGTCCATCTCCTGTCTGGAGATGTATTCCTGCGCGAACAGCTGTTGCAGCCGATCTTCGTTCGCGCGCGTCAGCCTGAGCGACGCGTGTGCGCTGGCGAGGTTGGCGAGCGTCTGTCTTTCGGTCGCGAGCAGGAGCGCCGGATCGAGTTCGGCGAGCACCTGGCCGGCCTTGACGCGCTGGTTGAAGTCCGCGTACAGCTTGACCACGGTCGCGGATATTTGCGAGCCGACGGTGACCAGCACCACCGGATTGAGCGTGCCGTTGGCGGAAACGCTCTGCACCAGCGTGCCGCGCTCGACCGGCCTGGTGCGGTAGCGCTGTTCGGCCGGCATTTCGGAATTGTTCTGCCACAGCCAAGTCCCGGCGCCCGCGCCGGCGAGCAGCAGCACGACGAACAACTTCACCCAGAACGACAGGGAAGGTTTCTTCATTTGCGTATCGCGGAACGTGAGGTGTCGATCACCACGGTGTCGGCGTTGCCGGATAGCGCCGCCAGGTCCAGCGTGCCTAGCGCGCTGGCGAGCGCGGCCTTGGCAAGTTGCCAGTTGTAGCGCACCTGAACCGACTGGAAGCGGGCGCTGGCCGCCGCCGACTGCGCGTTGAGCAGATCGATCAGCGTGCCGGCGCCGGCTTTGTAGCGTCCGCGCGCGACGTTCTCGGATTCCAGTGCGCTTTGCAGCAGGTCTTCGGCATTCACCAGCGCTGTGCGCTCGGTCGTGAGCGACTGGTAAGCGCGCCATACGTCCAGCGAAACCTGGTTGCGCAAAAGATCGCGGTCGGCTTCGCGCGCTTCGACCTGGATCTGTGCGGATCGGATGTCGTAGGTGTTGCGATATCCGGTGAACAGCGGAAAACTCACGCTGATCCCCACCGCGCCGTGGCTTGCCAGGCTGGCCGAGTTCGAGTCCGACAATCCCGCGGAACCGGTGAGCGATACGGTCGGCTTGCCCACGGCTTGCGCCGCACGCACTTGCGCGCGCGCCGCCGCAACCTTGGCCTCGGCCGCGGCCAGGTCGGGACGCAGCATGCGCGCGTAAACGACCAGTTCGCGAACCCGCGCGTCGGTGGTCGCGTCCGGCGCCTGAATGCGCGGCGGCGCGAGCTCGACGTCGGCGTCGGCGTCGAGGCCGATGGCGTTGGCCAGCACGCCGGCGGCGGTACGGCGCTGGCCTTCGGCGAGCGTGCGGATGAGCTGGGCCTGCGAGTACGCGGTCTTCGCCTGCAGCCGGTCGGCCGGGGTGCCGGTGCCGACGCGATAGCGGGTTTCGGCCGCCTTGAGGCTTTCTTCGCTGGCTTTCTCGGCTTCCAGCGCGGCTTCGACATTGGCCCCAGCGGCGAACAATTGATAGTAGGACTGGATCGCGGAGAGGAATACCGACTGCAGCATGGCGTTGTGCGACCAGTTGGCGGCCTCGAGCAACTGGCGGGCGTTGTCGAGATTGGCGTCGCGCGCCCCGAAGTCGAACAGCAGATAGCTCACCGTCGCCGAAGCCGAGACGCTCTCCTGGCTGAAGGCAACCCCATCCCTGGGCCGGGTGTGGATGGCGTCGGCCTGGCCGTCTATCGTGACATCGGGCAAATATGCGGCGCGGCTGCGGCCGACCTGCGCAGCCTGGATGCGCGCGGCGGTCCAGGACTGGCGGGTCTGCGGGTTGTTGCAAAGCGCGCGTTCGATGACGCCGGCGAGCGTCAGTGGTCCGGTCGTGGACGCCTGGCGCGAACAGGCGTCGGCGCCGCTGCTCCAAGGCACTCCCTGGTTGGGCGGCGCGAGCTTGTCGGTGCTGAAGGGATCGGCGGCGGAGGCGGGCAGTGCCGCGGCAAAAAGTGCCAGCAGCGTAGCCGTGCACAGGCCGGCAAACGGCTGGGATCGGTTGTTGTTCATGCCTGACCGGAAGAAGGGAGTACGGGGAATCTAAGCGAGGCAGCCGCGCGCCATGTAACGAAGTGTCGGCGCCGGATTCGCTGTTACGTTAGTTGACAAAACGCCTCCCAAATCGATGCGGCAGGAGGTATAAAAGCGCCCATGCGCGATCGCATACTCATCGTTGACGACGACGAAGACATCCGTAAGCTGCTGGAGGAATACCTGCGCAAGAACGGTTTCGATCCACAGGCGGTGGCGGACGGTCCGGCCATGCGCGAGGCCCTGGCAGCCAAGCCGGCGAGCCTGGTGGTGCTGGACCTGATGCTGCCGGGCGAGGATGGCCTGTCGCTGTGCCGGCAGTTGCGCTCGCGCTCGCAGGTGCCGGTGCTGATGCTCACTGCGAGGGGCGATCCGGTGGACCGCATCATCGGACTGGAAATGGGTGCCGACGATTATCTGGCCAAGCCTTTTGATCCGCGCGAACTGCTGGCGCGCATCCGCAGCATCCTGCGCCGCGCCAAGGCGCTGCCCGCCGATACCGGGATCAACGTGCCGGAATGCTTCAGCTTCTCCGGTTGGCGCCTGGACACGCGGGAACGCAATCTACTTGCGCCCGACGGCGTGGTGGTGCCCTTGTCGGGTGCCGAGTACCGGTTGCTGCTGATTTTCCTGCAGAACCCGAACGCGGTCCTGTCGCGCGACCAGCTTTCCAATTTCACGTTCGGGCGCGATGCCGACCCGCTCGACCGCACCATCGACATGCAGGTGAGCCGCCTGCGCGAACGCCTGCGCGACGAGGCGCGGGAGCCGGCGATCATCAAGACCGTACGCGGCAAAGGCTACGTGCTGGCCGTGCGCGTGGAAAGCCCATCTTGAAGCTGCTGCCGCGCTCGCTGTTCGGCCGCATCGCGCTGATCCTGGTGGGTGGCCTTGTCGCCGTCCAGCTGTTTACCACTGCGATTCACATCTCCGAACGCGACGATCTGGTTTTCCGCATCGGCGCATCGCGCGCGGCGGCCAGAATCGGCGACGTGGTGCGCGTGCTCAGTGCCGTGACTCCGGCGCAACGGCCACGGATCATGGACGCGATTGCCGACACCACGCTCAAATTGACTGACGGTAAGCCGGCGAGCGGCGATTCTGACGCCGCAGAAGAGGAAACCGAACTTTACCGCGCGGCGCGCGAAGCACTGGCACTGGCGCTCGGTCCCGGCACGCAGTTCCGGGTGATCGACGCGCAGCCGGTCAACCTCAACCCGGATTCCTGGTACGCACGTGAATTCAGGGAGCGTGCCGGGTTGCGTATTCATGCCGCCGTATTGCTTGGCGACGGTACCTGGATCACTGCGGAGAGCACCAACCCGCCGCGCACGACGCGCTGGTTCACCCGGCTGCTTCGCAATCTTGCGATCGTGGACGGCGTCATGCTGGTGCTGCTTTTTTTCGCCGTGCGACTGCTGACCAAACCGTTGTCGGTGCTGGCGGGGGCGGCGGAGGAACTTGGCCGCAACATCGAGCGGCCGCCGCTTCCGGAAACGGGAGCGGTCGAACTCGCGCGCGCGTCGCGGGCGCTCAACACCATGCAGGACCGCCTCAAGCGCTACGTCGAAACGCGGCTCAAGGTGCTGGGCGCCATGTCGCACGACCTCAAGACGCCGATCACGCGCATGCGGCTACGCGCCGAACTGCTGGAAGATGCCGGGCTCAGGACGCGTTTTACCCGCGATCTGGACGCGATGCAGGAGATGGTGGGGTCCACCCTGGACTTCATGCGGGGCCTGAGCGACGGCGGCGAAGAATTGTGTCCGATCGACCTCAACGCCCTGATCTCGAGCCTGAAGCAGGATGCGGAGGAGGCCGGCCATACCGTCACCGTTGCCGGCGAGTCGCCCGGCCCGGTGATGGGACGCGCACAGGCGCTCAAGCGCTGCCTGCAGAACCTGCTCGACAATGCGCTGGCATACGGCCAGCGTGCCGACATCACGGTGCGCGACCAAGGCCGGACGGTGAACGTCGCCATTGCCGACCACGGTCCTGGCATTCCCGAAAGGGACATCGAGCGCGTGTTCGATCCGTTCTATCGCGTCGAAGGCTCGCGCAATCGCGACAGCGGCGGCAGCGGGCTGGGATTGTCGATCGCCCGCAACATCGCGCAGGCGCACGGCGGCGCGGTGCGGCTGCGCAACCTGCCGCACGGCGGGCTGGAGGCCACGCTGGTGCTGCCGCGAGGTGCATGAAAGCAAACCGAACGGCAAACCACCAAGGCACCAAGGAAAACGTTTCTGAATAAAGATCCGGACCGCGGCATCAAGTAAACGTCGAGCGCTGCGAAGCGCCATGTGGGTCGTCTCTGCTGGAACTCTGGTTTCCTTGGTATTCTTGGTATTCTTGGTGTCTTGGTGCCTTGGTGGTTAGACTTTCAGTCGGTGAACGTGGTGCGGATTCGCGAGAACGGCCCGCTCGCGGTTTTACGTGCAAGCCAACCTGACGGTTGGCATCAGAAGCGTCGACGCAAAGGATTCCTTTTAATACCTTCTTTTCAACACCTTCCCTTCAATACCCCCTTGAGGGGTGCGCTCGACGGGTGCCCTTGAGGGGTGCGCTCGACGGGTGCCCTTGAGGGGTGCGCAAAGGAAAACGAAAGACTCGGCGAACCACTGTAACCCGCGCTCAGGCTGTACTTACCAAAGTGATAGGGTCTTCTACCAATGGGGAATTTCCTTGCGTATCGGTCCTTGAGACAGTCGCCGCTGGAAACTCGTCTCGTCCCGCTGTCGTAACAGCGGCAGCTACAATGACCGCACTTGCATACCCCGGCAAGCGGCAGTGCGACTCTGAATTGAACAGTAAGGAGACACTCATGCGCGCATTGATTTCAACCTTGGCGGTCGCGGGTCTTTTCGCGGTCGCACTCCCCAGCTACGGAGACGACGCAAACGGCAACGATATTGATGGCGGCCCGGTCAAGTCCGGTGGAGCTGCCAAGAAAGCGGGGCGCGCCATCGACAATGCCCCGGGCGAGTCCGGCGGTCTTACTTACGACCCGACGATGGGAGGTCGCTCCCCTTTCATCGACGACGGCACGGTCAAGGCCGGTGGTGCTACCGACAGGGCCGGCCGCGCGGTCGACGATGGCAAGGTCAAGGCCGGTGGTGCGACGGCAGAGCCGGGCCGTACCGCCGATGAACCGAAGGTGACCCAGACCAACAAGAAGAAGAGCAAGAAGGCCAAGACCCCTGCCCCTACCCCTGCCCCGACGAACTGAGCCGACGCATCGAGCAGACTGAGGCAGCAGCACACCACGAAAAGGCAGGCAAACCTGCCTTTTCTCTTTTTCTGCTTCACATTTCCTTCAAGAGCACGGACTGAATGCGGCCGAGAGGACAGCGGCGCCGGCTCTTTCTGCGCAACCTGCCGCAGGGCGGGCTGGAGGCCACACTGGTGCTGCCGCGGGGTGCATGAAAGCAAACCCAACGGCAAACCGAATGGCAAACCACCAAGGCACCAAGGAAAACGATTCTGAATAAAGATCCGGACCGCGGCATCGAGTAAACGTCGAGCACTGCGAAGGGCCCTGAGGGTTGTCTCTGCTGGAACTCTGGTTTCCTTGGTATTCTTGGTGCCTTGGTGGTTAGATTTTCAGTTTCGGGTTCTTGTCTGAATCAGCGGAGGCGGGGATGAGTGAAAAGATCCAGGAATACCGCTCACGCCGATCTCAGGTTAGGCGCACCCAGAACCGTCGCGAAGCGAGAGCCTCCACGAGGTAACACGTGCCCAAAGTGAAGAAGAACTCTGCCGCCGCGAATGCCACCTCCGCCAACGTCGGCTACGAAGCCGAGCTGTGGCAGATGGCCGACGCCCTGCGCGGCAGCATGGACGCCGCCGAGTACAAGCACGTCGTCCTCGGCCTCATCTTCCTCAAGTACATTTCCGACGCCTTCGAGGAGCTGCACGCCAAGCTCGTGGCCGAGCAGGCGCAGGGCGCCGACCCCGAGGACCCGGACGAGTACCGCGCCAAGAGCATCTTCTGGGTGCCGCCCGAGGCCCGCTCGCCCGAAATCTTTCGGCAGCACACCCTTGAGTGAAGGGTTGTCGCGCTCGATCGCGGCCATCGCGTCCTCGCCCAGCGTACCGATGGTCGGCTGCGG
>CAYNFN010000181.1:0-1529 GCA_964396485.1 uncultured Alcaligenaceae bacterium | reverse complement strand
TCACCGCAGAGGCGCAAAGGCGCAGAGGAAACGCAAAGGAAAGCGAAACCAGATAACTTGTAAAAGCACACGGGGTACACGGAGAGAATGTCGGACCGGCTTCTCATCAGCTTTTTACCCAATTTGCATTTCTCTGCGTTTCTTCTGCGCCTTTGCGCCTCTGCGGTGAAGATAAGAGGTGGATCGTCGTGCCACCGCGATATATCGACTGGGTGGGACAAATCGGAATGCCCCCGCTTTTTGACACGCTTCGTTTGGTTTTCTCTGCGTTTCCTCTGCGCCTTTGCGCCTCTGCGGTGAAGGTTTAGTGCGCCTCTGCGGTGAAGGTTTAGTGCGCCTTTGCGGCTAACGACTTATCGAGGGCGTATAATTTCGCTCGTTACCGACTCCTTCCCGTGTCATGCAAGTCATTCTTGCCAACCCCCGCGGTTTTTGCGCCGGCGTCGATCGTGCCATCGAGATCGTCGAGCGGGCGCTCAAGCTGCACGGCGCCCCGATCTACGTCCGCCACGAGGTGGTGCACAACAAGTATGTCGTCGATGACCTGCGCACCAAGGGCGCGGTGTTCGTCGAGGAACTCGCGGAAGTCCCGGCGGGGGCCACGGTGGTGTTCAGCGCCCATGGCGTGTCGCAGGCGATCCGGCGCGAGGCGCTGGCGCGAAAGCTGAAAGTTTTCGACGCCACGTGTCCGCTGGTGACCAAGGTGCACGTGGAGGTTGCCAAGATGCACGACGGCTGGCGCGAGATCATCATGATCGGGCATGCAGGACATCCGGAAGTGGAGGGCACGATGGGCCAGGTTTCCGGCGGCATGTACCTGGTGGAGTCCATCGCGGATGTCGAGCGGCTCGAAGTAAAAAACCCGGGAAACCTGGCATTCGTCACCCAGACCACGCTGTCGGTGGACGATGCGCGCGCCATCACCGAGGCATTGCGGCGGCGCTTCCCCGGCATTGTCGGGCCCAAGAAGGACGACATCTGCTATGCCACCCAGAACCGCCAGGATGCGGTCAAGGCGATGGCGGCGCGCTGCGATGTCGTCATCGTGGTGGGCTCGCCGAACAGCTCCAACTCCAACCGGCTGCGCGAAGTGGCGGCCAATCTCGGCGTGCTTGCCTACATGCTGGACGATGCGGCAGACCTGAAGCCCGAGTGGATCGAAGGAAAAAAAGTGGTCGGCGTAACCGCGGGCGCGTCCGCTCCGGAGGTCCTGGTCCAGGCGGTCATCGCCAAGCTCACCGCATTGGGGGCCGATTCGGTCAGCGAACTGGACGGCATTTCCGAGAAGGTGACCTTCCCGCTTCCGAGGACCCTGGCCGGCGTTTAGGGAAGCTCTGACCAGGTTCCACATGCGCGACCGAGGCGATTCGGGTCGAGGGCAAGACGGTGAGGACGCCGTGTAGCCGGACGGCTGTGACTCGTTAGCGGTACGCCCGTTTGCGGGAGCAGCCGTATAAGCGCTCCGTTTACAATGACTGACACAGCCTCCATGCGCTCCTACCCGCCCCGAGGCTACGCCCGCCGAGTCC
>CAYNFN010000180.1:0-10219 GCA_964396485.1 uncultured Alcaligenaceae bacterium | reverse complement strand
CGCGAGGCGCAGGAGAATGCCGAGCGGCGCAATCGCGAGGACGCGGAACACCGGCGCCGGGATGACGAAGAACTTAACAAGCGCGAGAAGGAAGAACGCCGCCGGCGCGAGGAAGAGGAACGCAAGCGCAAGGAGGAAGAGGAGCGCAAGCGCAAGGAGGAAGAGGAGCGCAAGCGCAAGGAGGATGAGGAGCGGCGTCGCCGTGAGGAGGAGGAGCGCAAGCGCAAGGAGGATGAGCGCCGCCGGCGCGAGGAAGAGGAACGCAAGCGCAAGGGGGAAGAGGAGCGCAAGCGGCGTGAAGAAGAACGCGCGCGCAGTGAGGCGGCTGCGAAAAGCGATCTACCGGAATTCGATCTCTCGGGTCTGAGATCGATGGAAAGCCAGATTGCTTCGGAGTTCGAGAAGCAGCAGGAGGAATTGCGCCGCCGCGAGGAGGAAGAAGAGCGCCGTGACCGCGCGCAGGAAGAGTCGCGTCGTGCGATGGAACGTGGCGAGCGCGAGGAAGAAGCGAGGCTGGAGGCGCAACGGCGCGAAGCCGAAGACCATGAGCGGCGCGAACGCATGGAGCGCGAGCGCCAGGACCGGGAAGAACGCGAGCGCCAGCGCCATGAGGAGAAAGAGCTCCGGATCAAAGAGCAGGAAGAACGCAGGGTCAAGGCCGAACTTGAGCGCGATCGCCAGACGGGGGCGAAGGTCGAATCCGAGCGCAAGGCGCGCGAAGACGAATTGTCGCGCCGGCGCAAGGAGCAGGGGGACCGCGACCGCCAGCGCGCCGAGGTCGTATCCCTGAAAAGGCACAAGTCGATTCGCACGCCACTGGAGCGCTTCAGGCCGGTCATCATAGGCGTCGTGGTAGTCGTTGCACTGGTAGTCGGCGGCATCCAGGTGATACCGATGAATACCTACATTCCGTCGATCGAAAAACTGGCGTCCGACCACATCGGCGAACCGGTAACGATCGGATCGGTGCGGATCTCGGTGCTTGGTGGATTCTCGATGAACCTCGACAATGTAAGGGTCGGCACCACGCAGGACGTCAAGATCGACAAGGTCGAGCTGTCGCTGGATCTCGAGTCGGTATTCGGCGAGGTCAAGGTTATCAGGAACATCAACTTCGAGTCGGTGAGCGTGGCTCAGGAGGTACTGCCGCGTCTGCCGAAGTGGATGGACGCAGCGGTTAGCGACAAAAACGTGCAGGTCGAGCGTGCAGTGTTTAAAGGTGTGAAGCTGGAATCCCGGACGGTGAAGTTGCCGAACTTCGACGCGGAGTTCGATCTTTCTCCGGAGGGCGCCATCCAGAAGGCGGCATTGGAGGCTGTCGACGGCAAGCTTTCCGTGCAAATCACGCCGCGCGGCAAGGAATTCGACATCGCAGTGACATCCAGCAAGGGCTGGGTTCCTCCGATCGGCCCGCAGATCGAGTTCACCGATTTCACGGCCAAGGCGGTGGCCACGCGCAATCAGATCCGGGTCGACGAGTTCCGGGCTCTTCTTTACGCCGGGACCGCGAAGGGTTCGGCATTGATCAACTGGGGCGGGCCGTGGTCGATCGAGGGCCAGTTGAGTTCAGAGCGCATCGCGCTGGAGGAATTGATGCCGGTGTTCACACGGAATGCGAAGTCGAGCGGACAGTTGGCAGCCACGCTGCACTACTCGATGGCAGCTCCCGACCTACCCACGCTGTTCGATGCGCCCAGGATTGACGGTACGTTCGTCATCAGAAAGGGGGGCCTGGATGGCGTGGACCTGGTGCGCGCGCTGCAGACGGGAGGGAGGCCGAAGGTGCAGGGTGGGTCGACCTGGTTCGACGAAATCTCCGGCGCGGTCAGCGTCGCCGGTGGCCGCTATCAGTATCGCAGTCTCAAGCTCGTCTCCGGGCTGCTGTCGGCAACCGGCGGCTTCGAAGTATTTCCGAACAAGGACGTAAAGGGGGGCGTCTTCATCGAGCTGAGGTCGCAGGCCGCGCAGATCCGCGGCAACTTCATCATCGACGGCAACCTCAAGGCCGTAGTCCTCAAACCGCCGAATTGATCGGGCTCACGCCGCGTCGCCCGGCGTGTCGATGTCGCGCAGTATGCCGGGATCTTCGCAGTCGATGATCTCGACGTCCTGCGCGTGACGCTTGATCACTGAACGCGCGCCTTCGTCTCCTTCCAAGCTGAGTAACTCGGCACGGTAGCAGCTGCCGAAACCGACCGGATGGCCGCGTTCGCCGCGGTAAGCGGGCACGACGATCCGGCCCGAATGCGCGACCTGTCGGACGAGCGCGCATATCGTTGCCGGCGCGACGAAGGGCATGTCCCCCAGCGCAATCACCCAGGCATCGGCGTTGATGCTGGCACGGATCGCGCGGGCGAGGCTGCGCGCCATGCCCAGGTGTGCGTCTTCGCAAAGAGTCACGACAATGCCCTCGCTATCCAGCAGTTCTGACAACTCATCATCCCCGGCGCGCACCACGGCGATGACTTCGGGCAGCGCTTTTTTGAGATTTCGCAGCGACGCTACGCCAATCGGTGTGCCGTCGCGGAGCCGATGCAGCAGCTTGCCGCCGCCGAAGCGGCTACCGCTGCCCGCAGCCAGCAGAATGCCAACGGTCGGCATGAGGCTAGAGGCGCCGACCCAAGGATGAAGGAGTGAGGCGCCGGGGTGCTGTGTGCTGCGTGCTGCGTACTGAGAGAAAAATCACGTTCCCTCTGCGTTCCTTTGCGTACCCCTCAAGGGGGTATTGTGAAGAATTCTTTGCGCACCCCTCAAGGGCACCCGTCGAGCGGGTATAGAAAGTAAGGTATTGAAAAGAATCTTTGCGTTGAGGCGTGGATTTGACCGTCAGTTCTGCGCCAGCTTGGAACGAGCCAGCGGCGGGGCGCCGGGACTCGTTAGCGGCACGCCCGTTTGCGGGAACGGCGCCATTGAATCCGCCTGTGATGTCGCTTGATGAGAGCACAACGTCAATTCTGGGCTAACTTGGAGCGGGCCAGCGGCGGATTCGCGGCAAAGTATTTGCGGACGCCCACCAGAATCGCCTGTGCCATCTTGTCCTGATACCTTTCGTCCTTGAGTTTCCTTTCCTCGTCGGGGTTGGTGAGGAAGGCGGTCTCGACCAGGATGGAGGGGATGTCCGGGGCCTTGAGCACCGCAAAGCCGCCCTGCTCGACGCGCTCTCTGTGCAGTACGTTGATTCCGCCGATCTCGCCCAGCACCGCTTTGGCAAGCTTCAGGCTGTCGTTGATGGTGGCGGTCTGCGAAAGATCGAGCAGCACCTGTTTCAGGGTCGGGTCGTCGACGTCGATGTTGACCCCGCCGATCAGGTCGGCCTCGTTCTCCTTCCTCGCCAGCCAGCCGGCGGCGGCCGAGGTCGCGCCGCGTTCCGACAGCGCGAACACCGAAGAGCCGCGGGCGTGGGGCTTGATAAACGCATCGGCATGGATCGAGACGAACAAGTCAGCCTGGACCCTGCGCGCCTTGATGACGCGATTGGCGAGCGGAATGTAGTAGTCCCCGTCACGAATCAACACGGCTCGCATGTTCGGCTCGTCGTCGATAAGCGCTTTCAGTTTTTTCGCGATTGCCAGCGTGACGTGCTTCTCGTAGGTGCCGCTGCGGCCCTTTGCGCCCGGATCCTCGCCGCCGTGTCCGGCATCAATGGCGACGGTGACCAGGCGTAGTACCTGCGCCGCCGGCTTTTTGGCGCCCGGAGCGGCCGGCACCCGCGCTGCGCCGCTTGCGGGCTGGTCCGGCTGTGTAGCCGGTGTTGCGCTTTCGGTGGCCGGCGCCGGGACGACGTTTTTCTCGAGCAGGGCGAGGATCGGGTCGACCGGTTCGACCGGATAGACGTCCAGCACCAGCCGATAACCATAGTCCCCGACCGGCTTGAGTGTGAAGACCTGCGGCTTGACCTGTGCCTTCAGGTCCAGCACCAGGCGAATGACGCCGGGCTTGAAGCGGCCGATTCTCACGCCGCTCACGTAGGGATCGTCCGGAGAAATCTTGGTGGACAGCACGTCGAGAGCCGTGCTTGATTCCACGTTTTCGAGGTCGAGCACCAGGCGATCGGGATTGGCGATGGTGAAGACGTTGTGCGCGATCGGCGCCCCCGATTCCAGCGTGATGCGCGTGTATTCCTGCGCCGGCCATACGCGCGCGGAACTCACCTGCGTGGCGGCATGCGCAGCGGACAGTGCCGCCAGAAAAGCGGCCAGTGTCGTGGTGAGCAAGACAGGGCAGCGGCAGGATCGCTGCCGCCCGCAGTTCTTACCCGGGCCAGCGTTCCAATGCTCTAGGTTGCGATCCGTGCCAGACAATTTTTTCCCACCTCCGTTTGTGCGGTGATCCGGACACGCCGTCCGCCGCGCTCTTCCATAAGTGAAACGTTCAGGTCTGCGATGGGCAGCAGGTCCTGCGCCCGTTCGGGCCATTCGATCAGGCACACGTTGCGCGAATCGAAGTCATCCCTGAAGCCTGCCTCCAGTAATTCCCGAGAATCCTTGAACCGATAAAAATCAAAGTGATATAAGTCTAACCTAGAAAGTTTGTAATGTTCAACCAGTGTGTATGTCGGACTTTTCACTTTTCCCTGGTATCCCAGCCCGCGCAGGATGCCGCGGGCAAGCGTAGTTTTCCCGCTGCCCAACTCGCCCGAGAGCGCGACGAACAATCCAGGCTGCAGTACCCGCGCCAGTCTTTCTCCGAAACCAAGCGTGGCCGCCTCGTCGGGCAGGAACGCTGAAAGCTCAACGGCAGCGCTGTTCACGCAGTTGACCTCTTCGCCCTGGCCGGAGTCCTGGAACCGGCAGCCTGCAGGGTTAGATCAACGTATACGCGCAGCGCCCGCAGTTCGTCTGCGACCGTGACGAAGTAGCGCAGGTGGCGCAGTTCCATTTGATTCGTGATTAGTATCAAAATCGTCAAATAATATATTAGACACCAGTGGACGGCGCGTCCAAACTTGCGCCCTGCATCCGTGCCATGGCCGCAGCACTTGCCCCGGGCATGGCAATCCGCAAGCCGCATTCCACGGTACCAGGGGGGAGAACATGGCAGATAACTGGCGCAGCAAACTGATCACCGCGGGTGTGGCCCGCTCGCCCAACCGCGCGATGCTTCGCGCCGTCGATTTCAAGGACGGTGATTTCGACAAGCCGATCGTCGGCGTGGCCAACGGGCACTCCAACATGAACCCCTGCAATGCCGGCATCCAGCCGCTGGTGGATCGTGCTATGCGGGCGCTGCGCGAGGCCGGAGCGATGCCGCAGGTGTTAGGCACGCCCACCGTCACCGACGGCATCGGCATGGGCACCGACGGCATGAAGTACTCGCTGGTGTCGCGCGAGGTGATCGCCGACGCGATAGAAACCGCGGTCAACGGACAGATGATGGACGGAGCCCTGGTAATCGGCGCCTGCGACAAGAACATGCCCGGTGGAATGATGGCAATGGCGCGTATGAACGTTCCGGCAATTTATGTCTACGGCGGCACCATAAAGCCGGGCAACTGGAAGGGCCAGGTCCTGACCATCGCCAGCGCCTTCGAGGCGGTGGGCGCGTTTTCCGCCGGCAAGTTGAGCCAGGAAGACTTTGACGGAATCGAGAGAAACGCCTGTCCGACCGTGGGCGCGTGCGGTGGCATGTTCACCGCCAACACCATGTCGTCCTCGTTCGAGGCTCTCGGACTGAGCCTGCTGGGCTCCTCGCAACTTGCGGCAACCGACCCGGAAAAGGCCGACTCCGCCGCCGACTCGGCGCGCGTGCTGGTGAACGCGATCAGGAAGAACATCCGCCCGCGCGACATCATCAGCCGCAAGTCCATCGAGAACGTCGTCAGCCTGGTGATGGCGACCGGCGGCTCGACCAATGCGGTGCTGCATTACCTGGCGATTGCGTCGGCCGCGGAGGTCGAATGGACCATCGATGATTTCGAACGTATCCGCCGCAAGGTGCCGGTGCTCTGTGACCTCAAGCCTTCGGGGAAGTATGTCGCAGTGGACTTCCACAAGGCCGGAGGCGTGCCGCAAGTGCTGAAGATGCTGCTGGCCAATGGAGTGCTGCACGGCGACTGCATGACCATAACCGGCCGCACCATCGGCGAAGAACTGGCGAACGTCCCCGCCGAACCGCGGCGCGACCAGGACGTGATCCGTCCGTTCAGCGCGCCGTTGTACAAGCAGGGTCACCTCGCCATTCTCAGGGGCAATCTTGCGCCGGAGGGCTGTGTAGCCAAGATCACCGGGCTGAAGAACCCGGTCATCACCGGGCCGGCGCGGGTCTTCGATTCCGAGAAGCAGACCATGGAGGCAATCATGGCCAAGAAGATCAAGGCCGGCGACGTGGTGGTGATCCGCTACGAGGGTCCGAAAGGCGGGCCGGGCATGCAGGAAATGCTGGCGCCGACTTCGGCGCTGATCGGCCAGGGACTCGGCGACTCGGTCGGCCTGCTCACCGACGGCCGCTTCTCCGGTGCGACCTGGGGCATGGTGGTCGGCCATGTCGCGCCGGAGGCCTTCGCCGGCGGCACCATTGCGCTGGTGAAGGAGGGCGACTCGATCACCATCGACGCGCACAAACAACTGATCCAGCTCAATGTGCCCGACGACGAACTGGCCAGGCGCCGCGCCGCGTGGAAGCAGCCCAGGCCGCGTTTCAGCCGCGGCCTGCTGGCGAAGTACACGCACCTGGTGTCCACCGCATCGGTCGGCGCGGTGACGGATCTGGGACTGTTCGACGAAAAAAGATGATTCCTCCAACTCTCGTGTGGGTAACATGCGGTCGGTGGCCGGTAAATCGGGCACCTGAAAAAAGCGCTCACCACGGAGGATTCATTTCAATACCCCCTTGAGGGGTACGCGGAGCGGCGCACGGACACGTTACCGATGTAGTCGGCCGTTTGCGGGGAGTGCGCCGAAGCGCCGCCGCCCGCCCCGGATGGCTACGCCAACGCCGTGTCGGCGGCGCCGGAGGAAAACCAGAAACGAGGAAAAACATGTGGGAATTAGAAGCAGGCCCGGTGCCGAAGTGACCTCCGATGGCGGGTTTTAACACTCGAAGGTTCTTTTTCTGCTCTTGCCTTTCCTCCGTGTCCTCCGCGTCCTCCGTGGTAAGTGTTTGTCTGTTACACCGGCACGTTGCCTAGATACCCACAGGAAAGTCTGCTGAATCAAAAAAATAAGGCGCGAAGCGGCGCCCGATCGGCGCGGGCACTCACGGCTGGATGCTGCCCTTGCCCCAGCTCTGGTAACGAATGCGGTGGAACTCGATGAACTCCGCAAGGGTTTTCTTCTGCAGCGCATCGAGCACCGGATCGGGCGCGCCATCCGCATGTAATTGCGCGAGTTCCGAGCCTTTCAAGCCCACGGTGAAATGAGTGCTGATATTCGAGATCCCGCCGCTCGTGTCGATGACGTCGTGCATGCGCGAGTTGTCGATTTCCGCAACGACGTCGTTTGCGGGCTTCCCGTCCCTGACCATCTGCGCCACCTGGTCAACCGTGATTCCCGGGGCGCGCACTTTCCCGGGGACAGCGGTAATCCAGTCGGGTAATCCTTGCGGGCGGGAGAAAGTGGTGTAGCGGAACGTGTTGCCCGGGTCCGCCATGCCGTCGCCGTCCCGGGTCAGGGTCGAAAGGTCCACGGGTTGCGGATAACACCAAGTACAGCCGCCCAGCGATTCGCCCGTTGCCCAGTAGCGGGTCAGTAGATCGACGTCGTTGTAGAACGATTGCTGCAGGTGGTCGAGCACTTCGGGCGGGACGCCGGCATCGGCGAGTTTGCCGAAGTCGGAGCCGCGCAGCGCATAAGTCGTCCGCGACGAGCGGATGCGGCTGACGACCTGCTCCGGTGGCGTGCCCTTGCTCAATTTCACGACTTCCGAGATGGGCGTAACCGGGCGGGGCGAAAGTATCGAACATGCGCCCAGCACAAAGGCCGCTGAAAGGGCCAGCAGCAGGGCCGGGGTTTTGGTTACACCTGGGGAATTCTTGGGCAGCATTATCGTTCTCCTTCCTTGTCAGACGCGGGCACGCGTGCGGCGCCCGATGTTCGCAATAACGCTCATCTGGGTACGACGATGACAGGACGGTGATAACAGTAGAAACAGTCGTCCCACAGGAACGAGTTCTCGTAGCGTAGCCGGGCATCCCAGCGGATGCTTTCCGCGTAGGCGTTCTGCAGATAATCCAGCACCTCGTCGGGTACGCCCTGGTCATGCAACCTGGCGATCTGCGATCCGGTCAGGGGATAGACCGCGCGGGTGTCCTGCAGCTCGTGGATGATCTCTTCCGCGGGCTTACCGGCCTGGCTCATCTCCACGACCTCCTCCAAGGTGGGCGGCGGGCGGCGCGGCGAGCCGGCACATCCCGCGAGCAGGGCGAGGCAAAGCAGAAACGCCACGTTTCTGGAAATCCGGCTGGACCCGCGAAGCATCGTGGAAATCACCGGTGGTTTCCTGCCTGATAGACCAACCCGGCCGGCGCCAGGTTCAATGTCCTTGATCGACATCAAACGATTGTCCGCTGCTGCGGTTAGGTTGGAGGCCATTCTGGTTCAGGGAGAGTTATATGAAATTTCGCACTATCGCATTCGCCGTGCTGGTTGCGGCCACAATTGATGCCCGCGCGCAGGAACCGCTGCCGGGACAAATCCTTCACGACACCTATTGCGTCATCTGCCACGACAGCCGCGTCTATACTCGCGAGGAACGCCTCGCCCGCGACTACCGTGAGATTCGCGCGCAGGTCCGGAGATGGCAGCAAAACATCGGCCTCAAATGGGACGATGCCGACATCGAAAGGGTTTCCAACTACATTGCCTCGAAGTTCTACCGGCTGGCGTGCCCGGACGCGTGCTGAGTTGCTAGGCGGGAATGTCCGGGACCAACTGGCTCTCCAGCAGCGCGATCTGGTCCTTCAGCAGCAGCTTGCGCCGTTTCAGGCGCCGCATCTGTAATTCGTCCAGGTTCGGGTCCCGGGACAGGCGCTCGATTATGTCGTCGAGATCGCGATGCTCGACCTTCAAGGCCTCGATCTTCCCGCGGATGAACCTGGCCTCTTCGTCCGTGAGCTCCATCATTGTCCCCATCTGCTACGGCCGTTCATTTTCCAACTATAGATCAACCCCGGCCTGATCGCATGCCGCCGGGCGCTATAAACCGGAACGAAATTCGCCGCAACGGCTTTGTACTATGTCCCTGTGACCCGCAGTGAGATTTTCAGTATCTGTTGTAAATTTCCAGGGCTTTCAGCATGGACTTCTCGCGTTCGATGATCGGAATCATCTTCGATTCCTTGTCGTCGTACTGCTTGAGCAGCGCGACCACCTTCTCCGCTGCTTCCGCAGGAACCACCACCACGCCGTCCGGATCGCCGACGATGTAGTCGCCCGGCCGCACCAGGATGCCGCCGCATTTCACCGCAATCTGCTTGTCGATGCTTACCATGCGTCCAACCGAGGTGGCCGGGCTCACGCGCCGCGACCACGCCGGAAAACCCATGCGCCGCAGTTCGGCAATGTCGCGAACGGCACCGTCGATCACCGCGCCCGAAAGGCCGCGCACCTTCGCTGTTGTGGCCATCAGATTGCCCATCGCCGCGATTTCCAGGCCTTCCTCCATCACGTAAACGAGCACGCTGCCCGGCTCGGCCTCATCCAGGATCTCGAGCAGATGGTTCCGATACTTGCGGTTGTCGGAACGCAGCACCGGGCGCATGAGCGCAGTGGCGGCACGCCCGACGATCTTGGCGTCGTAGATCGGTTTCATGTCCGACGACATCCAGCCGCGCGCACCGGTTGCCTCTTCCACCGCGTCGGCAATGTTGCCGGTACTGTTTTCGGCCCGCTTGAGCGCGGCGACGATTTCCTCCGGGGTCATCGCGCCGGCGCAGGTCGTCGAAAGGAAAACGGCTGCACCGAGCACGGCGTTGCGGATACGCGCGATGTTCATTCGGTCTCCTCTTTTGGTACGGTTCAAGACAAAAAAATGGTACACCGAATCGGGGGACGCAATTTGAGCTAGGGAAGCTCTGATCAGGTTCCGCGACGCGCGTTGCGCTAGGTGCGGATGACTGCTAGGCGGCGCTCCGCAGATGCGGCTGAAGCCCCAGCAAGGAGCGTAACAACGCAGGCGCCGCACCTGGCACAACCCAATGACATTTCGACTCTTTCGAGGGACCGGGCGATTCGGGCCGCGTGCCGCAGCGCAGAACAGGGGCCCCTCCGGGGATGTGACCGCG
>CAYNFN010000179.1:0-37912 GCA_964396485.1 uncultured Alcaligenaceae bacterium | reverse complement strand
AGTTCCGGCTGGTGCCCGGGGTCGCGTTCACCGCGCTGGGCGAACGCCTGGGGTATCGCGGCGGGTTCTACGTTCGGCTGCTGGCGGGCCTGAATGCGAAGACTCCGCGGGTTGCCGCGGCGTTCGCATTGCAAGTCGTCGATTCAATTCCCACCGGACCCAACGATCAACACGTTCACCTGATCGTGACCGAAAATCGTCCGGCCGATGGCCGGCCACAAAAGCGTTGACGCAGCAGCTCCGGCCGTAAGTGTTTCACCTTAAGGGCGCAGAGAAAACACAGCGCGAAGCGATTTGTTTCGGCGGACACTAACGTTCACGTTACGTGGGAGCCAAAAAACAAGAAAGGATTCACTTCAATACCCCCTTGAGGGGTACGCGGAGGAAACCAAAAATTCGGCAAAGTACGCAGGTCACGTTAGAGTTCTTACACTCAGCACTCAGCACTCAGCACTCAGCACTGGTTTTTCCCGTTACCACTTCAGCATTGCCATCGTCCGTTCAGTTGCGCCGCGATGCATTTGAGTGAAGCGTCTGCCTGCCTCTGCCATCGCTTCGCGGCGGCTGGGATCACGAAACAGTGAGGCGACGGCCTTGGCCAACGCTGGAGCGTCCGCAACCCGGAGCGCCGCGCCGGCCCCGATTGCGCCTTCGGTCGCCTCCTCGAAGTTGAAAGTGTGCGGTCCGACGATGACGGAGCGGCCGACCGCGCAGGCCTCCAGCAGGTTCTGGCCGCCGAGCGGCAGGAGGCTGCCGCCGACGAAAGCCACGTCGCTCGCGCAGTAATAGGCAAACATTTCCCCCATAGAATCGCCGAGCACGACACGAATATCCGCCCCGACCGGCCTGCCTTCGCTGCGGCGCACGAAGGTTTGGCCGCGCTGCCTGAGTAGGGCAGCGACTTCGTCGAAACGCTGCGGATGCCGCGGCACGATGACGATGAGCAATTCGGCCATGTCCACGCCGGCGAGCGCGTCGAGGATCAATGCCTCTTCCCCTTCGCGGGTGCTGGCTACGAGGAACACCTTGCGGCTGCCGAACAGCTCGCGAAGCCGCGATCCCAGTACCAGCATTTCCGGCGGCGCTACGCGATCGAACTTGATATTGCCGGTGACCTTGACCGCTCCGGCGCCAAGTCCGGCGAGCCGCGCGGCATCGCGTTCGGTCTGCGCGCCGATCCCGGCGAGCTTGCGCAGCGCAGCTCCGGCCAGGCCGCGAAAGCGTGCGTAACCGCGCGCGGATTTCTCCGACATCCTGGCGTTGACCAGATAGACCGGGATGCTGCGACGATGGCAGTGCTCGATCAGGTTCGGCCAGATTTCGGTTTCCATCACGATGCCGACCTGCGGCCGGAAACGGCGCAGGAACCGCTTCACTGCAAACGGAAAGTCATAGGGAATATAACAACGGCTGACACCGTTGCCGAACAATTCGACGCCGGTCTGGCGGCCGGTCGGCGTGGTGTGGGTGAGCAGGATGCGATGCGCGGGGTGGCGCTGACGCAGCGCCTTTATGACGGGTTCCGCGGCCCGGGTCTCGCCGACTGAAACCGCGTGCACCCAGATCAGCGGAGTGCCCGCGGGCTCCTCGAAGAAGCCGAAACGCTCGGCAACGTGCTCCAGATAGGCCGGCTGCCGCCGTGCGCGCAGCCATAAGTGCAGCAACGCCCAGGGCAGCAGCAGATATAGCGCGAACGTATAGAGCAGCCGCATCAGATCGGGATCCCGGCGACTTCGCCGATCGCCTCCGCCACCTCGGCGACCGTCGGTGGGGCGCCGATGTGGCCGCGATAGGCGGTCGGCCCGGGGCCCACGGGGCAGGCATCGACCGGATTCGAGTCGCAGAAAATGCCGACCACCGGGCGCGACAGCGCCGCCGCAAGATGCATCAGCCCGGTATCGACACCCACAACGAATTCGGCCCCCGCTACCAGAGCCGCCATGTCATCGAGAGCAAGCCGCGACGGGACGCTTGCAGCGGAGTTCGCCGCCGCGATCCTGTCGCTGCGTGCGCGCTCTTCGCCGCTGCCCCACGGCAAAATGCAGGCGTAACCTGCTTTTTCGAGGCGACGGACCAGTTCAGTCCAGTTTGCGTCCGGCCACAGTTTTGCCGGGCGCGCGGTGGCATGGAACGCGATGCAGTAACGTCCGGAAGCGATTTGAGGTGGCGGCACGCGCGGCGCGATCCCATAGTCGATCTCCGGCGCAACCGCATAGCCGACGGCCTGAGCTGCCACGGAGCGGTAGCGAAAGATCTTGTGCGCCTCCGGCGGAAACTCGACGGTTGCGTCGTAAAATCTCGAAGCGAGCGGCTCGCGTGCCGTGCCGGGTCCAAAGCCGTGTATCGGCCCGCGCGCCAGCTTTGCGACGAGCGCGCTCTTCAGCAAACCCTGCGTTTCGACGATCGCATCGTACTCACGGATGCGCAACGTCTTTCGAAATGTATTGAACTCGCGCCAGTTTGCCGCTGATAGCGGCGACCGCCGCCACCGCCGCAGCGCGACCGGAATGACGCGATCCACGGCCGGGTGCATTGCCACCAGCGGGACGTATTGTTCCTCGACCACCCAATCGATGGTCGCGTCGGGAAGATGGCGGCGGATATCGGTGGCAAGCGGAAGGTTGTGAATGACGTCGCCGAGCGAGGACATTTTTATCAGCAGGATGCGTGGCATTCTCGACGCCGCCGGTTCGACTGGATGCAGGATTATCCCTTGAATGTAGCCCTTTAGACAGACACCGCAATTCGCAAGCGTGACGAGTCCTTGTGGCGGCGCCCATTTGCCGTGAGATGCTCGCCGTACATGCCATCGACGCATGCGAGAGGACCCGATCGATGATTCTCGTCACCGGAAGCTTTGGTTTTAGTTCCGACATAACGCGCCTTAACAGGTTGTTGAAATTGCCAGATAACTCCGAGTACAGAGAGAAAAACCGAAAAATTAACCACCAAGACACCAAGACACCAAGGAATCTGTTCTTGCCTTCGTTATTCTTTGTGTCTTGGTGTCTTGGTGGTAAGAATTGGTTCGGCCATCGAGTTTTCCAACAGTCTGTGGCGATTGAGGGAAGAGCATGGCCCCAACCAGCAGGTCGATACGGCCTCATTACAAGCTGAATGCCTGGAAAGAGTCCATGGCATTCGAAACGCAGATCCTCATCGCAAAGGATCTTGGTTATGTCGGTCCGGCGGACGATCTGCTTGAATCTGCCGATAGGGTGTCCCGATTACTGGCCGGGCTCCACAAGAAGGACGTATCCGGTTGTGAAAATGAATTATCGATCGACTTAACACGCCCTGGTAGACTTCCCCGCGTCTGTCGGTCGAAGGCTCTTCACCCCGCTTGATGGCCCGCCTGCCGTGCGTCTTCCATAATTAAAATCGAGTCTGACCCTGACGTCTGAGTCTGACCCTGAGGTCTAGAGGTCTACTGACCCCGAGGTCTCTCTGAGGTCTCTGTTCTGAGGTCTTTGCTGAGGTCTCTGACCCTCAAGTCTCTGGTCACCTCGCGCGCCGGACGCGTGACGCTCGCGGGCGATCTCGGTGGCACCGACAAGCTGCTCGCGGCGGTCGAGGTGGTCGCCTCCGTTCCCGGGGTGCGCGACTTCGACTATCGCGTGCGTCCGCCCGAAGACGGAGTGCAGCCCCGCATCCACTAGGCGCGGGCTCAGTCGCGTACCAACGCGCGCCGGACCATAAGGACGTCCTCCCCCGGACTCCACCGAGCTGCTCGACTGCTCCATAGGGCGCATGATGCGTCATTTTCTTGTGTCCGCTCCGGAGATTACCCGGAGAGCTTTCTGGCCGGATCATAGATGTGAGCGTTGAAGGGATAGAGGATGTTGAGTATGTTCACCCAGGTCAGCGTTACTTCCAACATCTCGCCTTTCTTGCTGGACACCATCAGCACCTGCGCCAGCACCAGGAACACCACGTAGGCTATCACGTGGTGCTTCTGGGCTATGGGAATGGCGAGGCTGTCCACCGCCCGGGCGAAGTCGGCAAAGCGCTTATAACAGGGCGTGAGCACAAACAGATAGAGGAGGAAGAATAGGCCGATGGCCTTGGAGATGATCTTATTCACCTTCACGTCTCCCACCTTTAAATTGTGTAGGTTTGTCTCGGTTTGGGCGTTGCGCTCAACGAAAAACTCGGATGATTCGATACCGAAGATTCGCTGGCCCCAGGAGATCTCCTCGGCGCCAGCGAGAAAATACAGGCAGCCCATGAGGAACAGACAGAACAGAAACCAGGGGTGACGCTGACCGCGCAGCACCACCAGGCGCCGCCAGGCGATGGCGGTGCCGGTGAACAGCGCAAACACGGTGAGCCATTCCACAAAGCCGTCTTCCACCACATAGGAGGATGCGAAGAAGTCATGATTGGCGTACGACATGGCCAGTCCGAGCACCATGATCACCCCGGTATAGAGCAGCACGATTTTTTCGATGTGGTTGAGCTGCTTCATTCAATACTCCAACGTCAGCTACGTTCGGAACACCACCGAGAAGGTTCTGGCGGATAGGGCTTTGCGACCCAGCATCTTGATGAAATATCCCAGCGCATAGGCCAGCAGTAAGGGATCGATCATATAATCCCAAAGGTTGGCCGATTCATACAGCGATTTTGACCAGGCGAGCAGCGCCAGGCTTAGCACTATGGTCACCAGATAAAGCTGTCGCCACCAGGCGGCCGCGGCCAACAGCGCCAGCACCGCCCCTAGCCCCCAGGGCCGGTATCCCCACTGGTAAGGGTCCACCGGACCCACGCCCAGACTGAGGGGATAGAACCATAGGCCGGTGAGCAGCACCAGCGCAAGCAGCAGCGCCGTACTGCGTTCGCCGCGCAGGGAGCGATCCAGCAGCCGACCCAGGACAGCGGTCATCAGCAGCCACACGCTGGTGATGGATAAATCCCCCGCCGCCCCGCGCACATAGCCCGCCAGCGATAGGTCCCCGAAGGGCACCCACACCACGATCATCAGGCCCAGGGCCGCCAGCCAGCGGACATTTCGGGCCAGACGCTGGGCCTGGGCCAGTTTCAGAAAAACGGCCAGCAGCAACAGGCCCTGACCAATCAATCCCCAGCTCATAGACCCTGCTTCTCGAGCCAGGCGCGGTTAAAGCCCTGGTGCTTGATCAGCTTGCGCCCCCAGGTATAGATCAAGTGGATATCGCCGCGGCGATCCTGCAGCAGCTGGGGGTATTCGTAGTGAATGGCTCGACCCTGTTCATCCCGGGCCGGGCTTTCCAGCTCGGTCAGCAGCTGCCAGCTCAGACCCTCATCCCGGGATACCGCCAATGTCAGATTCTCGCGGCCGGATTCGCTGTGATTATGGGCGCTGAGCAGCTCGCCACCGGCGAGACGCAAGATCCCGAAACCGGCATCGGGATTGGGCAATTGGCTAGGCTCCAGCGGCGCCCAGCTGCGGCCACCGTCCTCGCTTTGCGTGCGCCACAACCACCGAGGCTTGGCCCCGGCATTGCGCAGAAAAGCGACGGCCTGTAGTCCGCCCCGGGGTATCAGCTCCGGCTGCAGGGAAACCCGGCCCGGCGCCATGCGCCGCTTGTCCACCACGTGGCCCTTGCTGTCGAGATAGAGCAGCTCGCCGAACTTGGCCGCCATTTCGTGATAGACCGGCAGCGCCGCGCTGCCATCGCTGAAAAACTGCGGCCGGGCGCGTACCAGAGTGCTGAGATTCATGAAGGGGGAAGTGATCAGTCGCCGGGGCGTAGACCAGCTCCGGCCTTCGTCCGGCGACAGGCTCAGGTTAATGGCGCTTCCCGCCCAGCCTCCCACGGAGACGCTGACATAGAACAGCCACAGGCGGCCGTCGGGGTGACGGCCTACCGCCGGGTTGCCCAGTTTTTTCACGTAGCGCTGCAGGTCCCGCTGAGTTTGGGCACGAGTGAACAAGGCCTCTTCCCGGCTCCAGCGCTGTTCCTGCGTATCGAAACGACTGCTGAAGATCCTCACGTCCCGATGGCCCTCGCGGGTGCCGCCAAACCAGAAGGCCTGCAGGGCACCGTCGGCCAGCTCCACCAACGAGGCGCTGTGCACACTGGGCACCAGATCGTGGGAAACGGCAAAGCTTTCGAGCCTGGCCGAACCCGGCGGGCCCGCCACGGCTACAGGTGGCAGGAAACGGTGCAGGGCTGCCGGGCGCAGCGTCAACTGCCAGCCGCCATGTCCCAGGGCTGCCAGCAACAACAGCAGCGTGGGCCAGCGCAGCAGATGATTGGCTGTGGGGCCAAGGTTTGTCGCGTTCAAGGGACCTCATTCCTGCACGGGGTCACCTGCATTTGCATCGGGTCTACCCTCCAAATTATGCGGCTGACGGTGTCCTTTCGGAGGCGTAGGATAAGTCTCTGACGGGGGTGTGGCTCATGGGGTCCGTGGCGGTCTGGCCGACCCCTTGATCCTTGCTCACCGACCACCAAGACGGCCTGCCCGCCGCCGCCGGCCTGCTCCCAGCGCTCGAGCAGCAGGGCCAGTTCGAAGTCGCGGCCAACAAACGGGGTAAGGCGGCCGCCGCGAGTTGCCTCGCACCGCCCCTCGGTCGCCGCGATGCCGGTGATCCGCCAGGCGGACACCGGCTCGGCGAATCCCTTCAGCGCACGTGCACCCAGCTCGACGAGCTCGAAGTTCTCGCCGATCAGCCGCCGCGTCGGGGCGGCGATCACGATCTGGTCTGGACCCGCCAGCCCCTGCAAGCCCGCGGCGAGGTGGTCGGGCTGAAAACGTCGTTTTAGTGAAGGCAAATGCGCGCCGCGCGTTATATCGGAACTAAAGTGGCGGTTGACGCGGGGCATCGTTTGGCTTCTTAAAGCGTGCGTTTTGCCTGCAAGAATGCGCCTCAAAGCCCCTGAGATGGACCTATATTACGACGGGGTACGATCAAAAAGTGTGTAAATGAAGAAGGCGACGTAGCCTTTCGGTTGGAAGCATGACTTCAACCTACGCCCGGTTAGCGCCGGGGTGAAAGGAAGCGCCACCCATGAAAGAGCAGAGCACGAGTACGGAGTCTGCGTCAAGGAATTGCTGGAGGCGGAGGTGACCGAGTTTCTGGGCCGCGGTAAGTCGCAACGACAGGCGCAGCTCGCGCCGGTGCGCTTGGGCTACCGCAATGGATATGGTAAGCCCAGGCGGGTGGCGCTCACCGCGGACACGTTCACGGTGCGCCGGCCCCGGATGCGCGATGTCTATGACGGGAAACGGTTCAAGGACGGAATTGCTGTGCGCACGATGATCGAGCCGACAAGGAAAGCCGCCTGAATCTTTTCACACACCTATTGACAACACCTCATCACGTTTAGAGCAAATTGCTTCGTCCGGGCCAGCAGTTTGGCGGGATCTCTAGGTGTTTCGCCCTTGGTTTTTCCTTCCGCCCTCATCCTTCCGCCTTCATCCTTGCCCCTTCACGTTCTCTTGTAGTCGTCCTCGAAGCGCACGATATCGTCTTCCCCGAGGTAGCTTCCGGACTGCACCTCGATAAGATGCAGCGGCACCTTGCCTACGTTTTCCAGACGATGCCTGGTGCCGAGCGGGATGTAAGTCGATTCGTTCTCGGAAAGCAGCAGCGTTTCTTCGCCGCGCACCACTTTCGCGGTTCCCGACACGACCACCCAGTGCTCGGCGCGATGATGGTGCATCTGCAGCGATAATTTCGATCCGGGCTTGACCATGATGCGCTTGACCTGGAAGCGCTCGCCGTTATCCAGGCCTTCGTAGTAGCCCCACGGCCGGTAAACGCGCTTGTGCACCAGGTATTCGTCGCGCTGTTTGGATTTCAGCGATTCGACGACTTTTTTTACGTCCTGCGAGCAGTCCTTGTGGGTGACCAGCACCGCGTCGGCGGTCTCGACGATGATCAAGTCCTCGACCCCGACGGCTGCCACCAGCCGGTTTTCCGCCCGCACGTAGCAGTTGTGCACATTATCAGTGTGGACATCGCCGAGCGTGACGTTGCCAGCCGGGTCGGGCTGTCCCGCCTGCCACAGCGCGGTCCAGGAGCCGATGTCGCTCCAGCCAATGTCAGCCTCTACGACCGCGGCGTCTTTGGTGTTCTCCATCACCGCGTAGTCGATCGATTCCGCAGGCGAGGCGAGAAACGACTTGTCGTCCAGGCGGATGAAGTCGAGGTCGCGGGTGCTCTTTCGCCATGCTTGCTCCGCGGCTTTCTGGATGTCGGGGCGGTACTTGCCGAGTTCCTCGAGGTAGCGCGATGCCTTGAACACGAACATGCCGCTGTTCCAGTAGAAGCGGCCCGAGGCGATGAAATCACAAGCATGCGTTTCGTCCGGCTTTTCCACGAACCGCGCAACCCGGTAGGCGTTTTTTTGCCCCGGAATGGCGTCGCCGCGCTCGATGTAGCCATAACCGGTTTCCGGTTCGCGCGCGACGATGCCGAAGGTGACCAGGCGACCGGCGCCGGCGAGCGTCGCCGCCTTGCCGGCGGCCTCGTGGAACCCGCCGACGTCGCGAATCAGGTGATCGGCCGGAAGCACGAGCATGATTCCATCGCGATCGGCGTCGGCTACGCACAGCGCGGCAACGGCAACCGCCGGTGCGGTGTTGCGGCCCGCAGGCTCCAGAATTTGCGCCAATGATGTCACGCCGATTTCGCGCAACTGCTCGGCGGCGAGGAACCGATGGTCGTTGCTGCACACCACCAGCGGCGCCTGCAGTTGAGCCATTCCCCCCAGACGCAAGAGCGTTTCCTGCAACATCGTCTTGCGCGTTACCAGAGGCAGAAACTGCTTGGGTAGCAGTGTTCGTGAAAGCGGCCACAGACGCGTACCGGAACCGCCGCAGAGAACGACAGGAAAAATCATGCTCATGTCAGGTTGTGAGGGGTGTTTGCCCAGGGGTTTTCTTTCCGGGGAGGTGCAAATCGCTTAGAATCGCAGCCTTGATCACGAGAGCATTTTTCGTGTTTTCCCGGCCGGGAGCAGATCTGCGCAATAGCGTCGCTGCGACACGGCCCTGAGCGATTCCATGAGTATACAGAACCGTCCGCTCCCGAAGAATCATGAGTAAGGTCGCACTCATTACCGGCATTACCGGCCAGGATGGTGCATACCTCGCCGAATTCCTGCTCGCCAAGGGTTACACGGTGCACGGCATCAAGCGCCGCACCTCCCTGTTCAATACCGATCGCATAGATCATCTTTACCAGGACCCGCACGTAAGCAATCGCAACTTCATTCTCCACTACGGAGACATGACCGATTCCAGCAGCCTGGTGAGGATCATCCAGCAGGTTCAGCCGGACGAAATCTACAACCTCGCGGCGCAAAGCCACGTCGCGGTGTCCTTCGAAGAACCCGAGTACACAGCAAATTCGGACGCGCTGGGCGCTCTGCGTATGCTGGAAGCGATCCGCATACTGGGATTGGAAAAGAAGAGCCGCTTCTATCAGGCTTCGACATCGGAGATGTATGGCCTGGTCCGTGAAGTACCGCAAAAGGAAACCACGCCGTTCTACCCCCGCTCTCCTTACGGTGTCGCCAAGCTCTATGCCTACTGGATCACGGTGAATTACCGCGAAGCCTATGGAATGTTCGCCTGCAACGGCATACTTTTCAATCATGAAAGCCCCGTCCGCGGGGAGACCTTCGTCACCCGCAAGATTACGCGGGCACTGGCCCGCATCAAGTTGGGATTGCAGGACTGCCTTTATCTCGGCAATCTCGACGCCAAGCGCGACTGGGGGCACGCCAGGGATTTCGTCGAGGCCCAGTGGCTGATGCTTCAGCATTCCCAGCCGGAGGATTTTGTGATTGCCACCGGCATCCAGCACAGCGTGCGCGACTTCGTCGATCTCGCGGCGCGAAAGCTCGGCATGAAACTCAAGTGGTCGGGCAAAGGCCTGGACGAGAAGGCCGCGGATGACGCCGGCCGTGTCCGCGTGGCGGTCGATCCGCGCTACTTCCGTCCGGCCGAGGTCGACACGTTGCTGGGCGATCCGTCGAAGGCGAAAAGCAAACTCGGCTGGTCCGCCAGGGTCAGTTTCGAACAACTGATAGAGGAAATGGCGAGCGAGGACCTGAAGGCGGCGGAACGCGACGAGCTGGTCAAGCGCCACGGGCACAGGCCGTACGACTATCACGAGTGATTAAGTGATTCAGTGATTGAGTGATTGAGTAACTCAATCCCCCAATCCCGCAGTCACCCAATCACCCAATCACTCAGTCACTTAAATTCAGCGACTCGGCGACGCGGGAACATGGTGAGGCCACATTACAACTTGGAGGCCTGGAAAGCGGCAATGGCTTTGGTAAAGGATGTCTATAAACTAACTCGCGAGTTTCCGAAAGAAGAGGTCTACGGTCTCGTGAGCCAGATGCGCAGGGCTGCCGTTTCCATACCCAGCAACCTCGCAGAGGGGGCGGCGAGAAATGGAGCGAAGGAGTTCATACAATTTCTGGGCGTCACCAAAGGTTCGCTGAGTGAGCTTGAAACGCAACTACTCATTTCGGCGGAGCTTGGCTACCTTCAGCGAGAAAATGAGATTTTCGAGAAACTCGAAGTGGTTTCCCGCTTGATTGCTGGTCTCCAGAAAAGCGTTCAGGTCGCCGACTGATGTTGCTGAGTCACTCAATCACCCAATCACCCAATCACCCAATCACCGAATTGCTGAATCGCTAAATCGAAAAGTGAAACTGGACTCCAAAATCTACGTCGCGGGCCATCGGGGTCTGGTTGGCTCGGCGATCATGCGGCGTCTGCAGGCCGCGGGATATCGTAATCTACTCACCCGCACCCACGCCGAACTCGAGCTCACTGAACAGGCGGCGGTGCGCGCGTTTTTCGAGCGCGAGCGGCCCGATCATGTAGTTCTGGCCGCGGCCAGGGTCGGCGGGATCGTCGCCAACGACACCTATCCGGCGGAGTTCCTCCGCGAGAACCTCGAGATCCAGAACAGCGTGATTCACGAAGCCTGGCGCAACGGGGTCAAACGCCTGCTGTTCCTGGGTTCGTCCTGCGTCTACCCGCGCGATTGTCCTCAACCGATCAAGGAGGAATATCTGCTCACCGGGCCGCTGGAGGCAACCAATCGTGCATACGCGATCGCCAAGATCGCCGGCGTGGAGATGTGCTGGAGCTACAACCGCGAGTACGGCTGCCGTTACCTCGCCGCCATGCCGACCAACCTGTACGGGCTGGGAGACAACTATGATCTGGAGAAATCACACGTCATTCCTGCGCTGATTCGCAAGATGAACGAAGCCCGGACAAAAGGCACCGGCGAAGTCGTCGTGTGGGGGACGGGTTCGCCGAAGCGCGAGTTCCTGTACTCGGAAGATGCGGCAGATGCCTGCCTCTATCTCCTCGGCATGCCCGAGGAAGGCTACCGGAGCCTGTGCGAAAGCCGGTCCCGTCCGCCGCTTGTCAACATCGGCTCGGGCGAGGATCTCAGCATCCGTGAACTCGCGCAGATCATTGCCAGGGTGGTCGGTTTCGACGGCAGGCTCGTGTTCGACCCTTCCAAACCCGACGGTACGCCGCGCAAGCTGTTGGATGTTTCGTTGCTGGCGGGTCTGGGTTGGAGAAACAAGACACGTCTTGAAGACGGCCTGAAGCTCGCCTATGCCGACTTTCTCAAGAGCCGGTATGTCGTGGCGACCGCGTGACCATGGTTGAGGCAGTGCTGGTGACCGGCGGCGCCGGCTACATTGGCTCCCACACCGTCCGGCGGCTGATTGCCGAGGGCCACAGGGTCGTAGTGCTGGATGATTTTTCCACCGGGCAGCGTTGGGCTGTACCGCCGGAAGCGGCCGTGGTGGCCGGTGACGCCGGCGACCAGGCGCTCGCCGGCACGCTGATCGAGCAACATGCGGTTGGCGCCGTAATTCATTTCGCCGGCAGCATCGTCGTTCCCGAGTCGGTGAGCGATCCACTCAAGTACTACCGGAACAATGCCGCTGCTTCCGGAAAGCTGATCGACGTCTGCGTCCAAAAAGGCGTGAGGAAATTCATCTTTTCCTCATCGGCTGCGGTTTACGGAATTCCCGACCGGCAGCCGGTTTCCGAGTCGACGCCGCTGCGGCCGATCAATCCCTACGGCACCACCAAACTCATAACCGAATGGATGCTGCGGGACGTCGTTGCCGCCCTGGGGCAACGGGGCGCAGTGACGGACGAGCGTTTTCGCTACGTGGCATTGCGTTACTTCAATGTGGCGGGCGCCAGCCTCGACGGCACCCTCGGACAGGCGACGCCCGCCGCAACACACCTTATCAAAGTTGCCTGCGAAGCGGCATGCGGGGTACGTGACAAGGTTACCGTGTTCGGCACCGACTACCCGACGCCGGATGGCACCTGCATACGCGATTACATCCATGTGGAAGACCTGGCGCGCGCGCATCTCGATGCGCTCGCGTACCTGGACCGGGGCGGGGCGTCGGACACCTTCAACTGCGGCTACGGTCGCGGCTTCAGCGTGCGGCAGGTGTTGCAAGCGGTGCAGCAGGCGGCCGGGGTCAAGTTTACCGTCCAGGATGGACCGCGGCGGCCGGGTGATCCGTCCGAGCTGGTCGCCGAATCATCGAGAATCAGGAATGTGCTGGGCTGGAAACCGAAGCACGACGACCTGGAAGTGATTTGCTCTACCGCGTACAAATGGGAAAGGCACTTACGCAATCGGCCGCAACAACCCGGGCCTTGAGCATGGGGAGTCGCCGTTACGCCTGACGCCGGTTTTCTGTCGACTCGCTGTAAGGGGCTTGCGGTTGGAGAGTAACCGCCTGGCGGTTCTGTCTGCGCGAATCGCCGACGCGCTGCGCAGGCGGCCCGGCTTGCGCCGGGTTGTTTCGAACACCGCGTGGATGTACGCCGACCGGATCCTGCGGATGACGGTCGGGCTTCTTGTCGGAGTATGGCTCGCCCGGTACCTCGGGCCGCACGCGTTCGGGCAGTTCAGTTACGCACTTGCATTGGTCGCGTTATTTGGTGCGTTGTCGACGCTGGGTCTGGATCGCATTCTGGTAAGGGATCTCGTCGGCGTTTCTGCAGCGCGACACGAATTGATAGGCTCGGCACTGGTTCTCAGGCTTTTTGGCAGCGCAGTTGCCATGAGTGCCGCCGTGTTGTGCGTGCGCGTGCTCCGTCCCGATGACGTCACGACCCAACAGATCGTCGTCGTGGTGGCGGCGGGGATGTTTGTCCAGGCGCTGGACGTTCTGGAATTATGGTTCCAGTCGCGTCTTGAGAGCCGCTATACGGTCGTGGCAAAGGGCGCCGCTTTCCTGGCTGCAACCGCGGCAAAGATCGCGCTCATCCTGATTGGCGCGCCGGTCATCGCGTTTGCCTGGGCGAGTTTGCTCGAAGTTCTCCTTGCAGCAGGCGGATTGGTTGTTGCGTACCGCATCTCCGGGGAGAGTTTCGCCAGGTGGCGCGCGTCCGCCTCCGGCGCATTGGCGTTGCTCAAGCCCGCGCTGCCGCTCGTATTCTCCGGCATTGCGGTCTCGGTTTACATGAAAATCGATCAGATCATGCTGGGAGAGATGCTCGGTGACAAGGCCGTAGGCGCATACTCCGCGGCAGTTCACCTATGCGAAGCGACGTACTTTGTTGCGGGCGTCATGGTCGTGTCACTTTTCCCCGTGATCGTCTCCAGCCGGGCAACCAACGAGCAATTGTTTCTGGCGCGCATGCAGCGGTTGTTCGATCTGATGGTCATTGTCGGAATCGGTTTGGCGTTGCCACTGAGCCTTTTTTCTTCATCCATCATCCAGATTCTGTACGGAGACGCGTATTCCGCCGCTTCCGGCGTGTTGGCGATCTACGCCTGGGCGGCGATTTTCGTGTTTCTGGGTGTCGCGAGCAGCAGTTATCTGCTGGCCGAGAATCTGACCATCGTTTCTCTGTATCGCACGACACTTGGCGCGGTCACGAACGTCGTATTGAATCTGCTCCTGATTCCCCGGTTCGGAATAGCGGGCGCCGCGTATGCGACGCTGATATCGTATGGCGTAGCTGCTTATGGAGTGTTTCTCCACCGTCGTGCTCGAGTTGCGGGTGTGATGATGCTTCGCGCGCTCCTGCCTCTCAGGGTATTCCGGCCCGGAATTAAGGCATGACCCTGTTATTGCGTATTGTCCACGCAGTCAGTCCCGCCTTTTACCGGCTGGGACAGAATGTCCACGCGCTTGCCAGCAAGCAGGGCCAGCTGCGCAGCATCCGCGAGCGGCGGCCGGTGCGAAGCGACGGATCGGCAATTCCCTGGTACACGTATCCGGCAATCGAGTACCTCTCCCAGTTCGACTTCTCGAATGCGAGCGTCTTCGAGTTCGGCGCCGGCTATTCCTCGCTTTTTTGGGCACAACGCGCCCGTGCCGTCATGTCGGTCGAGAGCGACCCCGGCTGGCTTGAGCACTTGAAGGGAGGCGTCCGGCCAAATCAGAAAGTGTTGCTCCGCCAGGGTCGGGATGGCTACGTGAACGCCATCCGCGAACAGCCGGATCTTTTCGACGTGGTCATCGTAGACGGGCGGTGGCGCCATGCTTGCGTGGACGCGGCCATGGATAAGGTTCGGGATGACGGATTGATCGTGCTCGACAACAGCGATCGCTATCCTGAAGCGACGCGACGTTTGCGGGACAGTGACCGGTTCCAGGTGGACTTCAGCGGCTTCGGACCGGTGAACAATTACGCTTGGACCACGTCGATTTTTTTGCGGGCGGCCTGTCGCCTTCAGAAGGGCTTCGCACCTCCCTTGCCGATTGCCGGACTGGGGCGATCTGTTGGACCGCAGGACGAGGGGTGAGCAGGTGCTGCGGGAGCTGAAAAGGATGCTGGCCGACTATCGGGCGATCGTGCGCGACGGGTTTTCGCACATGTCCTACTCGCAGGAGGGAGAAGACATGATCCTGCGCCGATTGTTTGAGTCCCAGAACACCGGTTTTTACGTTGACATCGGCGCCCATCACCCGATGCGGTTCTCGAACACGCACCTTTTCTATCGGCAGGGGTGGCATGGGATAAACATTGAACCGAATCCCGAAGCCATCCGGGCATTTCGCGTGTTTCGCCCCAGGGATATCACTCTTCAGATTGGAGTCGGCGAATCGGCGGGGGCTTTGACTTATTTTTGCTTCGACGATCCGGCGCTCAATACCTTCGACGCGCAATTGGCAGACGCCAGGCAAGCAACATCCCGGTACAGGTTAGTGAAGACAATGGTCATTGCCGTCGAGCGGCTGGATGCAATTCTGTCGCGGCACCTGCCGGCAGGCTCGCCTATCGACTTCATGTCGATCGACGTCGAGGGACTTGACCTGCCCGTACTGAGATCCAACGATTGGAACCGCTTCCGGCCGCGGTGCGTGTTGGCTGAAGTGCTTGGATTGTCTCTCGACGAAGCGATGGACTGCGAGGTGGTTCGATTCATGCGAAAACAGAACTACGAGTTGTTTGCGAAGTCCTTTAACACGCTCATTTTCCGGGATCGAGGATGGGATCCCCGGATCCGTGAGCAGCGCCGCGCCCAAGGCGCGATACCGGCGGCATCTTTTCCGCAGCCGGATCGCTGAGGCGAACGACGCGGACCCCTGGATCATGTCCTCTGCCCCGATTGCCTTTTTTGCCTACGACCGGCCGGTGCACATGCGGCGTGCGGTGGAAGCCCTGTTGGCGAACGAACTGGCGGCCGCAAGCGATCTTTACATCTTTTCGGATGGACCGAGGGATTTGGCGCGGGGCCCGGCTGTTGCAGAGGTGAGGCGTTATGCCAAAAGCGTGTCGGGATTCCGATCGGTTAACGTGGTCGAGCGCGCCGGGAATCTGGGGCTGGCGAATTCGATCATCGACGGAACGACCCGCCTGATAGGGGAATTTGGCCGTGTCATCGTGCTGGAAGACGACCTCGTCGTGTCGCCACAATTCCTGGAGTACATGAACAGGGCCCTGGACAGATATCAGGATGACGATTCGGCGATGCAAGTCTCCGGCTATATGTTTCCAATCGATATCGCTGCCGAGACCGATGCTTTTTTCATGCCGTTTACGACTTCCTGGGGATGGGCTACGTGGGAAAGGGCGTGGCAGCACTTCGACCCCGAAATGAGGGGATTCGATGTTTTGGTCAGAGACCGGCGCCTGCGCGTCAGTTTTAATCTCGGCGGTGCCTACGATTACTTCGACATGTTGGAGCGGCAGCGGCGCGGCAGCATCGACTCCTGGGCTATCCGCTGGTATCTGAGCGTGTTCATTCGGGGCGGCCTGACGCTGTACCCGTCGAGGACGCTGGTGCGGAACACCGGTTTTGACGGTAGCGGCACGCACTGCGTTGTCGCAGACGTCGATCAGGCGTTCATGCAATCTGATTTCCGTGTTGAAAGATTTCCCCCGAAGGTACAGCAGTACCCGGAATGGAAAAAGGTACTGGCGGCCATGCCGACTCGTCGCCGCAGAGCCGGTGATTCGCTGCGGGGCCTGGTGGCCAAAACGATGAGAATGCTTGGAAGCGGGAACCCGGACCGGCAATGAAAAAGCTGTTGAGATGGATTAACGCCGTCATCGGGCCGACAATTTTCCGTTTGACCGGAATGCGCCCCTGGTCGTTTGGTTATGCGGCATACAAACGCAGGAAGATCACCGAGATCGTCAATCTGAAACGATTCGATTCGAAGAGCCTGCCAGCCGGGTATGGATTCAGGCTCGACGAGCGCATCGTGGAGTACCCGTGGTTTCTGTCAAGGTTGCCAAGCCACCCCGGAACGCTGCTCGATGCGGGGTCGATACTGAACCACGAATTCCTGCTGAAGTATCCGGGCCTCGCCTCCAAGCGCATATTCATTTCCACGCTTGCTCCGGAGGCTGAGTGTTTCTGTAGATACGGTGTGTCATATGTCTACGAAGACCTGAGGGATTCGTGTTTCCGCGACGCGAACTTCGATTGGGTCGTCAGTCTTTCGACGGTGGAGCACATCGGTATGGACAATACGATGTTGTACACCGCTGACCCCGGAAAACGCGAAAGCGACAAGTTGGCATACCTTCAGGCGACAACGGAGTTTCGACGGCTATTGAAGGCCGGAGGTAGGCTTTACCTTAGCGTGCCGTTCGGCAAACACCAGGACCATGGCTGGTTTCAGATTTTCGATGCGGCCATGGTGGACCGCCTGATCGAATCGTTCGGGCCGGCCCAGGTTTCGGAAACGCACTTCCGCTATAGCGAATCGGGATGGGTGCCTTCTGATCGAGGGGCATCCAGGGATTGCACCTACTTCGATATCCACAGACACAAGAATTACGATGCGGATTTTGCCGCTGCTTCCCGTGCCGTTGTGTGCCTGGAGCTGGTGAAGTGATCCGACACATTTTCAAGCGCTTGCTCAGCGGGCCCCAGTACTCTATGGAACCGGGGGCGGTAATTCACGATAGCGCGAGGATCTTCAACAAGACGGGGACCCGGAGCGCAATCAGCATAGGACGGTTCACCCACGTAAAGGGCGAATTGCTTACCTTTGCACATGGCGGCGCGATCAACATCGGAGAATATTGCTACATAGGAGAATCGACCAGAATCTGGTCGGCAGGAAGCATCCGCATAGGCAATCGAGTTCTGATCGCGCATAACGTGACGATCCTGGACAGTCTGACGCATCCGATCGGCGCCAAGGCGAGACACGAACACTTCAAGCACATCATCACCCAGGGGCATCCCGACCGTATCGATCTTGGCGAGCGCGCCGTGGATATCGGCGACGATGTCTGGATTGGCTGCATGTCGATCGTTCTGCGAGGGGTTTCGTTGGGGCAGGGGGCAATCGTCGGCGCAGGCAGCGTGGTAACGGAAAACGTTCCGCCATGGACCATAGTGGCTGGAAATCCGGCGCACATCGTTCGCGAGCTGGACGGCGATGAGCGATAGCACGCACACTTGGGAAGATGCCGTTCTCTGGTTGAGGAGCCAGCCCGATCAGGCAGACCTGGTGCGGGCGTGTTTTTACGACGATCCCTTGGCCGCTGCCGCAGAACGCTATTACCGGAGCAGCGAATGGGCGGCGGTCAGGGCGTTGCTTCCGCCCAAGCCGGGATTGGCGCTCGATTTGGGCTCCGGCCGCGGGATCTCGGCGTATGCGCTGGCTCGCGACGGCTGGCGTGTCGTGGCGCTCGAGCCGGATCCAAGCGCAATCGTAGGAGCCGGGGCCATTCGGGCTCTGTGCGCGGAGAGTGGACTCGACATCGAGGTCGTCCAGGACTGGGGGGAGAAGTTGCCGTTTTCCGACTCGCGGTTCGACCTCGTTCACTGTCGTCAGGCGCTCCACCATGCGCGCGATCTGGGTCGGCTGTGCCTCGAGATAGGGCGAGTCCTCAAGCCGGGGGCGCGTTTCATCGCAACGCGAGAGCATGTCATATCCCACAGGGAAGACCTGCCCAGATTTCTGGACAGCCATCCTCTTCATCACCTCTACGGGGGTGAGAAAGCGTATCTGCTCGACGAATACAGGAAGGCAATAAGTGGTGGCGGAGTGCGGCTGACGGAAATTTTCAATCCGCTGCAGTCGGAGATCAATACTTTTCCCGAGACGCTTCGGGGCATCAAACGCAGGATGGCCAGCCGCGTCGCGTTCCCCTTTCCCAACTTGATTCCGGATTTCGTATTAGCTCTGCGCGGGCGGTTCCTGAGGCAACCCGGCCGGCTGTACAGCTTCGTGGGAGAGAAAAGGGTCGATGGCTAAGCGCATCGTAGTCACCGGGGCTTACGGATTCATCGGCCGCCATGTCGCGCGACAACTGGCAGAGCAGGGGCACCGGGTCGTAGGCATCGGTCACGGCAGGTGGGATCGCGCGCAGAGCCAGGCGTGGGGCCTGAGCGATTGGCACGCGGCCGACATTTCGCTGGAGAGCCTCATTACCTATGCGGGAAGGCCGGAACTCATCGTGCATTGCGCCGGCGGTGCCTCGGTGGGTTTCTCGGTAGAGCAGCCTTTCCAGGACCATCAGCGAACGGTTTCGACGACTGCAGCGGTACTGGAGTTCGCCAGGACTCATGCGCGCGAGGCGGCGGTGGTGCTGCCCTCGAGTGCCGCGGTTTACGGTAACGCGCGCGTGCTTCCGATCGCGGAGACGGCCCCGCTGCAGCCGGTTTCTCCGTACGGCGAGCACAAGCGCATGGCGGAAAATCTTTGCCGCTTGTATGCGGAGGAATTCGGGGTGGCCACCGCTGTTGTTCGGTTTTTCTCGGTATACGGGCCCGGACTGCGCAAGCAACTGCTGTGGGATGCCTGCGACAGGCTGGCACGCAAGGAGCCGCCGCGTTTTTCCGGCGACGGAACGGAGACGCGCGATTGGCTTCACATCGACGATACCGTGGCGTTGATGGAGCGCGCCGGCACGCATGCCGGCCGCGATTGTCCGGTCGTCAACGGTGGAACGGGCCAGGCGGTGTCGGTGCGAGAATTGCTGACGCACTTGTTCAGGCTGCTCGGGCGCAACGATGATCCGGTTTTCAGCGGAGGCGGCCGCGAAGGCGACCCGAAGCACACTCTCGCCGACATCGAGGCCGCGCAGCGCTGGGGCTGGAAGCCGCGCGTCAACTGGCGCGATGGCTTGCAGCAATACGTGGAATGGTTCCGGCAGGGCGCGGTGTGATCCGGGTCGGTTTCTTCCTCAACGTCACGGGTCAGATCTGGCTGGGTGGAACCAGTTACTTCCGCAATCTTCTGACTGCGTTGGCCGATCTGCCTGAACGGGAAATCCAAACCGTTCTTCTCACCGGGTCGAACTCGCGGCCGGAACTGCTCGCCGAATTGCCGTTAGCGGACTGGCGCTGTCCGCCGTCGCTGCAACGCTTTGGCGCGCGCTGGATCGCCCGGAAACTGCTGACAGGACTATCCGACAGTGAGCGCTTGCTGGAACGCGATCTGCTGGCGCTGAAAATCGACGTGCTGTCCCACTCGGGCCACTTGGGGCCGGCTGCCCGCATTCCGGTGCTTGCCTGGATAGCGGATTTTCAGCACCTGCGGCTGCCGCAGAATTTCTCGCTGCAGCAGCGGCGAGCGCGTGACCGTCATTACGCCGGGCTCTGCCGCTATGCGACAAGCATCATTGTCAGCAGCCATAGCGCCAGCAAGGATCTGGCGGAGTTCTTCCCGGAAGCCGCTCCCAGGTGCAGGGTGCTGCCGTTCGTGGCGAATGTTCCCGACCCGGCAACGCTGCAGTCACGGGAAGCGCTCGAGCACAAGTACGCCTTTTCGGGCCGTTACTTTTTTCTGCCGAACCAGTTCTGGGTGCACAAGAACCATCGCGTCGTGGTGGACGCACTTTCCGCGCTCGGGCATCGGGGAGCGGCCTTCACCGTGCTCGCGAGCGGCAAGCCCGCTGATGATCGGGACCGCGAGCATTTCAGCCGCCTGATGGGCCACGCCGAAGCGCTCGGCGTCGCCGCGCATTTCAAAGTGCTGGGCCTGGTCCCGTATGCGGACCTGATGGCGCTGATGTGGCATTCGATCGCGGTGATCAACCCCTCGCGATTCGAGGGTTGGAGCACAACCGTGGAGGAAGCCAAGTCTCTGGGAGTTCCGGCGATCGTCTCGGACATTGACGTTCACCGCGAGCAGCAGCCGCCGGCGGGGACGTTTTTCCCGCCCGACGACGCCGAGGCGCTCGCGGAGCTCATGCGGCGCGCTTGGGAGGCAGACTCCTCCGAGGCAAAGCGAAGGCTCGCCGAAGAGGCGCGCCGGCAGCTTCCCGGCCGGCGCAATGAGTTCGCCAGGCGTTACCAGAGCTACGTCGTGGAGTGTGTGGCGAAAGGTCAGGTTGCGGGCGGATGATGCAGAGCTTCGCCAACGTCAACGGCAACGGCATCGAGTGGCTGAGATGGAAATAGTGGAGAAGATATTCGTTCTGCTGCCGGTCCACAACCGGCGCCCGGTCACCGAGAAATTCGTCGAGTGCCTGCGGCGCCAGACCTGCCGCCACTGGCATCTCATACTCGTCGATGACGGCTCGACCGACGGCACGGCCGAAGCGGTCAGATCCAGGATCGATTCGGTGTCGGTGCTCCGCGGAAAAGGAAACTGGTGGTGGGCCGGCAGTCTTCAACAGGGATTGAATGCGCTCACTGCAATGCATCCGGCTCCCGGCGACATACTGCTCATCACCAATGATGATATTCAATTCGGGGAAGGCTTTCTGCAGACCGCGGTAGCCGTTCTGCGCGCCCGCCCGCGTTGTTTGGTGCTCGCTCGCGCGAAGAATCCGCTCACGGGGCAGATCGCCGAAACCGGCATCGAGGCGGACTTCAGGGCGCTGACTTTCAAAGTGGCCGCCGAACCGGAGCGTATAAACTGTCTTTCCACGCGCGGACTGTTTTTGCGCTGGGCCGACGCGCAAGCCATTGGCGGATTTCACCCGAAACTGCTCCCGCACTATCTGTCCGATTACGAATGGACCATCCGCGCGAACCGGCGCGGCTTCAAGTGCATCACGGTGCCGGAACTGTATGTCGTGAATCAACAGACGGGCGTTTCCGGTGCGGTCGATTTTGGCGCCGCCTCGGGCCCCCTTGATATTCTGCGGCGCGGCCTTTCCAAGAAATCGAGGGTCAACCCCGTCAATTGGATCGTTTTCATTCTGCTGGCCGCCGATATGCGAGTTTTGCCGGCCAGCCTGATGCGGCTGTTTCAGCGCATTGGCCGTGAAGTCCTCGAACAGTTTGGCTATCGCAGGCGGCGAGACTGAAAATGCGCGCGCACGACCACAGGAATGGCGAAGGTCCTGCCTGCCCACCCGTTCTGGTACTGGGATTCAACCGGCCGGACACCACGCAGCGTGTGCTGGAATCATTGCGCGCGATCAGGCCGGCGCGGTTTTTCTTCGCCGTGGATGGGCCGAGATTCGGCTCTCGCGAAGATGCCCGCCGCGTGGCCGAAGTACAGTCCATGGTGGCGCTCATCGATTGGCCATGCGAAACGAAGTCGCTGTTCCGAACCGCAAATCTCGGCTGCAAACTGGCAGTCAGCCAGGCGATCTCGTGGTTCTTTGCCGAAGTCGAGTCGGGGATTATTCTCGAGGATGACTGCATAGCGCACCCGACTTTCTTCCGCTTTGCGGCCGAGTTGCTGGCGCGGTATGAAGGCGATGAGCGGATCTGGATGATCTCGGGAGACAATTTCCAGGGGCGGCGGGCGCGCAGCGAATACAGCTATTACTTCTCCCGGTACACCCACATCTGGGGATGGGCAACGTGGCGCCGGGCCTGGCGGCTGTACGATCACCAGATGAAGCGCTGGCCCGAACTGAGGGCGGCCGGCTGGCTCTCCGCAATGCTCGGTGAGCGGGCCGCCGTGGACTACTGGCGCCGTATATTTGACGAAACCCACGGTGAAAAAAACAGCTCGTGGGCATATCGCTGGACATACTCCGCCTGGACGCATGGAGGGCTCACCATCCTGCCGAAAGTGAATCTTGTCTCGAACATCGGCTTTGGCGCGACGGCAACCCACACGCTGATCCGCTACCGTGCCCGCTCTGCCCTGCCCGTCCAACCCATGGAGTTTCCGCTAAAGCACCCACCGGCTTGCGTGCGCGAGGAAGACGCCGACGCGTATACCCAGCGTACCGTCTTCGCCCGGTCGCCTTGGTGGCGCCGCCTTGCCGGCAAGGTTTACCGGCGGCTGCGCGGTGCGTAATCGCTGTGGCTGCTGCGCGGTGGATACGTGAGTTGTCGCACCTGACGATGGTCAACTGAATTACTCGAGGAGTCTGCGAAGAGCGCCGCGATGAATGCGATCGGGAAAAAATCCTTGCTCAACGTGGGATGTGGCAGAACCTGTCATCCTGCCTGGGTGAATATCGATCTTGAGCCGGCAACCGCGGACGTCCTGCGTTTCGATGTGAGTGCGGGTATTCCGTTTGCGGCTGCATCCTTCGAGGCCTGCTACTGCTCACACATGCTGGAACATCTCGCGCGGACAGAGGCGGCCCGGTTGGTATCCGAAATGTACCGGGTTCTTCAACCCGGAAGCACGATCAGGGTCGTTGTTCCGGATCTGCAGGCGCTCGCGCAGGAGTACTTGCGCTTGTTGAAGGGCCTGCAAATCCAGGACGGCGCGCGCGAAGCCGATTACGACTGGATTTTGCTCGAGATGTACGACCAGGCAGTACGCGACCGCAGTGGCGGGGATGCCGCCAAGTTTCTCGCCGACCCCGGGTTGTCGAACCGCGAGTTCGTGCTTTCCCGAATCGGTGCCGAGGCCGAACATGCCTGGCAGGCCTCGAGATCGCCTGTGGCCGTACGGTTGTGGGATCGGCTGCGGACCCGAGGGCCGCGCTGGCTGTTCGACATCATCCGGGTTCGGTTCGCCGGCCTGCTGGTCGGACTGCTCGGTGGAGAGTCCGCGAGATCGGCGTATCTGGAGGGCGTCTTTCGCCGTTCCGGCGAAGTTCACCGCTGGATGTACGATTCGTTCTCCCTCGGCCGTGTCCTGCATCGCGCCGGTTTCGTGAACATCCGTCGTTGCAGCGCGTTCGAAAGCGGCATTCCGGGATTTTCGTCGTACGCGCTCGACACGGACGAAAAAGGGCGCGTTCGCAAACCCGACTCGCTATTCATGGAGGCCGAGCGCCCGAGCGCCTGATGGTGTAACGGCGAAATCAATTTATGCCCGGGTTATTCTCTTTGCTGCGACCTCTCAGGAAAATCGCGCGCAGTTTCGGCGTCGATTTGATTCCCTATCCGCCTGTGGTCGTGGGGCAGGATGAAAGCACCACGCAGACGATTGACGTCGTGCGTCCCTACACGATGACCTCGGATTTGCGCATCGCGGCGCTCTGCGACGCCGTTCGCTATGTCGTCACCAATCGAATTCCCGGCGATATCGTCGAGTGCGGGGTGTGGAAAGGCGGCAGCATGATGGCGGCGGCGCGAACCCTGATCGAGTCGGGTGACCGGACACGCCACCTGCACCTGTTCGATACTTTCGAGGGCATGACCGCGCCCACGGACGAAGACGTTGCCGTAACCGGTGAATCCGCGGCCGAGTTGATGGCCAGAAGCGATGCCGCGAAGGAGGATGCCGGGTCGGTCTGGTGCCGTGCTCCATTGGATGTGGTCAGGCAGGCGATGGCCAGCGTCGGCTACGACAATTCGAAGATCCACTACGTCAAGGGGCGCGTGGAAGACACCATCCCCGCTTCCGCGCCGGGGGCTATCGCCCTGCTGCGGCTCGATACTGACTGGTACGAATCCACCCGCCACGAGATGATTCACCTCTTCCCGCGGCTCTCCGTCGGTGGCGTGCTGATACTGGACGACTACGGCCACTGGCTGGGCGCGCGCCGTGCGGTGGATGAATACCTTCGCGGGCATGATATACCGCTGTTCCTGCAAAGGATCGACTACAGCGGACGCTATGCGGTCAAGTGGCGATGAGGCCGGTGCTCGTCAACAGCGAGGACTCCCGAGGCGGCGCGGCACGGGCCGTTTACCGCCTTCACGCCGGCCTCAGATCGATCGGTGTCGATTCGTCGATGCTGGTTCAGGTGAAGCACGGAGAGGATCCGTCCGTCTTCGGACCTCGGACCGTTACAGGACGTCTCGCCGCCCGGTTGCGCCAGGGGCTGGATTTGCTTCCGGTATTCGCTTACCCCGCTGGACGGACCCGGAGGACTTTCTATCCCGGTTGGCTGCCGGACCGTTCTTCCGGGCGCGTCGAGGATCTTGCGCCGGATCTGGTCCATCTCCACTGGATCGCGGGCGGATTCGTAAATGTGAAGTCGCTGAGAACCTACGGCGTTCCGTTGGTCTGGACCTTGCACGACATGTGGGCGTTCACCGGCGGATGTCATTACGACGAGGGTTGCGGTCGCTATGCTTCAGGCTGTGGCGCCTGCCCGTTGCTCGGATCAAGGTCCAGCACCGATCTTTCGTCGGCGGGATTCCGGCGCAGGATGACCGCATATCGCGGCCTGCCGCTCACCATCGTGGCGCCGAGCCGCTGGCTGGGCGAGCTTGTTCGAAGCAGCCCGCTGCTGTCGCGGTTCCCGGTGTCGGTGCTTCCCAATGCGATCGATACCGAAAGCTTTCGCCCGCTCCTGAAAGCTGCTGCCCGGGAGCGGCTGAGGCTGCCAAAGGACAGGAAGCTGATCCTTTTCGGTGCTGCGCACGGAGGGGGCGAACCAAGAAAGGGTTTCAATCATCTGCAGTCGGCACTGCAGCGCCTGGCGGGCGATGGAACGGGCGCGCGGCTGCAGGCGGTGGTTTTCGGCGGTGCCCGGCCGAAAGATCCGCCCGATCTCGGCGTCGAATGCCTTTACACCGGCAACGTCAACGACGATGAAAGCCTTGCCGCGCTTTATGCCGCAGCCGACGTTTTTGTGGCGCCGTCGGTCCAGGAGAACCTTTCGAACACCGTGATGGAAGCGCTGGCGTGCGGCACGTCTTGTGTGGCTTTCGACATCGGCGGTATGCCGGACATGATCGAGCATCGTCGCAACGGCTATCTCGCCCGCCCGTTCGACGCTGCAGACCTGGCAGAGGGGATGCGCTGGGTACTCGATAACGATCAGCGCCGGCAGGAGCTTTCTTCGCGGGCGCGGCAGAAAGTCCTCGAGGAATTCGCAATGCCGGTCGTGGCGCGCCGGCATCTGGAACTATATCGGCGGGTTCTGGAACCCACGCAGCATCAAGCCCGCCCACTGTCTGCGGGGTCACTTCGATGAACGGCATTCCGACGATCAGCGTCATCACCGTTTCCTTCAACTCACGGGAAACCATAGCCGACACCATCGAATCCGTGGCGGCACAGACGCACCCGCGCATCGAGCACATCGTGGTGGACGGCGCCTCGACCGACGGCACCCTCGAGGTGCTGCAGCGCTATGGCAGCACTTTGTCGAAGGTCGTCTCCGAGCCTGACGAAGGCATCTACGCGGCGATGAACAAGGGCCTGGCGATGGCCACCGGCGACATCGTCGGGACGCTCAACAGCGACGACGTTTACGTTGACGAAAACGTCCTGGGCATGGTCGCCGGAGTCTTTCAGGAAGACGCGGTGGACGTCTGCTACGGAGACATCTTCTATGTGGAAAAAGGCGACCTGAACAGGATCGTCCGCCACTGGAAGTCCGAACCGTTCCGGCCGGGCCTGTTCGAGCAAGGCTGGATGCCGCCGCATCCGGCGTTCTTCATTCGCCGCCGTGTGCTTGGGCGCGTGGGGCCATTCGAAGCAGGCTACCGGTTTGCCGCCGATTTCGATTTCATGCTGCGGGCGCTGCACGTGCAGCAACTGCGTTCGACCTATCTGCCGCGCGAACTGGTCAAGATGCGGACCGGCGGAGAGACCAACAGCAGCGTGCTGAAAGTGCTGAAGGGAAACATCGAGGCCTACAAGTCCTGCAGGAAATACGGGCTGGGCGTCAGCCCCCTCTTCATCGTAAAGAAGATTCTTCGCAAGCTGCCTCAGTATCGCTGAGCCGTATTGCTGACCGGTAGGCGATTCGGCGTGGGCGGGGAACCGCCCGTTACATCCGGCAGGCTCGCCCGGGGAAGTTCATTTCTATATGATTCCCACAGCGTGACGGTGTACTGCAGGCGCTTCGGCGTCGGAACGGGCGCCCGGCAGGCGCCGTTCGCCTGATCGGCCTATATTTCCGGGGAACACAAGTTGACGGATCAACGTAATTGAATGGCTGGCGCCCCCGCTCCTGACAATCGAGAGCCGGCGATAGCGGACGTCCATCTGCTGCCGAGACGCATCGCGCTTTCGCTTCTGCTGGCCGATCTCATCGGTCTGATCCTTGCCTTCAACTTGGCGAACTGGCTGCGTCTGGGCTCCTTGCTCGGGCTGCCCTTGGACATGCTGCTGCCGATCGCGGTGCTGGTGCTGACGCTCTATGTTCTCGATTGCTACTCGGTGGAAACCCAGGTAGCAGGAATGCGCGCCGCCCCTCGCACGCTGGTGGCCGTTCTGCTCGGCGCCATAGTAACCGCCGCCGCCGTCTACGCATCCGGGCTTTGGGGGAGTGGAAACTCGACGGTGGGCCGCGGCGTGATGGCGGTTGCGCATCTCATCTTCGTGGTCTGGGCGCCGGTCTGGCGTTACTACGCGTCGAGCTATCAGCGTCAGCAAACCGGCAAGGCCAGATGGCTGGTCGCAGGCACGAGCGAAAAGGCGGTACGGCTTTATCGGGATTTCCAGAAGGCAAATGCCGAAGCCGAGCTTTCCTTTCTTGCCGATTCCACTCCGAACCATGACAACACCCTTCCACGGGTGATCGGCACTCTGGACGATCTCGAAACGGTATTGAAGCAGGATTGGTCCGGGGTGATCGTGGCGCCCATGTCGCCATTATCTGAAGGACTCATTCAGAAGCTGATGAAAGCGCGGTTCTCCGGCCTGCGGATATATGACCTCGCCGACTTCTACGAACAGCGCTGGTTCAAGGTGCCGGTGATGCACACGCAGCGAGGATGGCTGCTGTTCGCTCACGGCTTCGATCTGCTGCACAATGCACTGGCGCTGCGGCTCAAGCGGCTGCTCGACATCGTGGTCTCGGTCATTCTGCTGATCGTCTGCATTCCCGTCATGCTGATTGTCGCGATTGCCGTCCGGCTGGAAAGCCGCGGCCCGGCGTGGTTCCGGCAGACCCGGACAGGGCTGAACGGAAAGGAATTCGAGATCATGAAGTTTCGTTCGATGTATGTGGATGCCGAAAAGGACGGGCCGAAATGGGCTTCCGCCCACGACCCGCGCGTCACGAATGTCGGGCGCTTGCTGCGAATTTTGCGTCTGGACGAACTGCCACAGCTTCTCAACGTCATCAAGGGGGAGATGAGTTTCATCGGCCCGCGCCCCGAGCGCCCGGTCTTCATCCGCGAGCTCGAAAAGCAAATCCCCTTCTACGACTTGCGCCAACTGGTCCGGCCCGGCATCACCGGCTGGGCCCAGGTCATGTACACCTACGGCGCGACAATGGACGATGCCCTTGAGAAACTCCAGTATGACCTTTACTACATCAAGAACTATTCGCTGCTGCTGGATTTTGCGATCCTGTTGAAAACTCTTCGTGTCGTGATGCTCGGGCGAGGGCGATGATGGCTATTCTTTCGACCCTGCCTGTCGGCGTCGCCATGTCTTCCACAACAAAGCGCTCATCGCCGAGGACGCAGAGGACGCGGAGGGAAAGCAAGAACGAGGGAGGGAAAGTTGGGGATAAAAGCGGGGTCACTGTTCGCTATCCTCTGCCGCCAATGTCTACATTTGAGGTTCGTCCGCCGATCAGAGACGTTATTTTTCGAATGCATTCTTTTCTCTTGCCCTTCCTCCGCGTCCTCTGCGTCCTCCGCGGTGAGTGCTTGGATTTAGAACATGGCTAAAGAGACCATTCTCGTCACGGGCGGCGCCGGCTTCATCGGGGCAAACTTCATTCTCGACTGGCTGGGGAACGAATCCACGGGGATCGTGAACCTGGACAAGCTCACCTACGCTGGCAACCTCGGCAATCTGGAATCGGTCCGAAATGACCCGCGACATGTCTTCGTGCACGGCGATATCGGCGATTCGAGTCTCGTGACCGGCCTGCTCGAAAAGTATCGGCCTTCCGCGATCGTCCATTTTGCGGCGGAAAGCCACGTCGACCGTTCGATACACGGACCGGAGGATTTCGTCCAGACCAATGTCGTGGGCACGTTCCGCTTGCTCGAAGCAGCGAGGGCGTATTTCTCGAATTTGTCGGCTGGCGAGCAGGACGCTTTTCGTTTTCTCCACGTCTCGACCGACGAGGTGTACGGCAGCCTCGGACCAGGCGATCCGGCATTTTCGGAATCCAGCCCGTACGCGCCTAACAGCCCCTACTCGGCGTCCAAGGCCGCCTCCGATCACCTGGCGCGGGCCTATTTCCATACCTATGGCCTGCCGGTCGTCACCACCAACTGCTCCAATAACTATGGGCCCTACCAGTTTCCGGAAAAACTCATCCCGTTGGTGATCCTGAACGCGCTGGCCGGCAAGCGGCTGCCGGTCTATGGCGATGGAATGCAGGTACGCGACTGGTTGTATGTGAAAGACCATTGCAGCGCGGTCCGGCTGGCGCTCGCAAGGGGGATGCCGGGCGAGGTGTATAACGTCGGCGGATCAAGCAAGCAGACCAACATCATGGTGGTGGAACAGGTGTGCGCAATCCTCGACGAGCTGCGGCCGCGCCCTTCAGGGAAACACGAATCCCTGATCGAATTCGTCAAGGACCGGCCCGGCCATGACCGGCGCTACGCGATCGACGCCTCGAAAATCACCCGCGAGCTCGGATGGAAGCGAACCGAGAGCTTCGATTCCGGGATGCGTAAAACAGTGACCTGGTACCTGGACAATCCCGGCTGGGTGGCCGCGGTGACCAGCGGCGAGTATCGGAACTGGGTCGAGACGAACTATTCTCGACGGTGAACAGGGAACGGGGAATGGGGAATGCGGGATTGAGTGATTCAGTGATTGAGGGATTCAGTAACCCAATCACCCAATTGCTCAATCACCCAATCGCTCAATCACTGAATCACTCAATCGCCCCAAAGAGCACCCATTGCTCATCACTCATCTCTCATCGCCGCATGCGGCAATTGACGGACCACGTCGACTTAGCTAGACTTAGCTAAGTCCTTAGGAGGTCGTAATGGAAACCATCAACATTCATCAGGCCAAGACGCAACTTTCCCGTTTGATCGAGCGCGTCAACGCTGGCGAGGAAATCGTGATCGCCAAGGCCGGTCGCCCGGTCGCGCGGCTCGTGCCGGTAGGTGTATCCGCGGCTCCCCGCACGCCCGGTCTCATGAAAGGCCGCATCCGCGCGGGCAAGGACTTCGACACGCCGCTTCCCGGCGATCTGCTCGACGCCTTCGAAGGCAAGGCCGGTTCCCGGTGAGGCTGCTGGTCGACACACACCTGCTGATCTGGTGGCTTGCCGGGAAAAGTCTTCCTGCGCGCGCGGCGGAACTCATCCGCGACCCCGCCAACCAGATTTATGCGAGCGCTGCGAGCGTATGGGAGGTCGCGATCAAAGTGTCCCTTGGCAAGATCCGCATCAACGCGGACGAGTTCGTCGCCGCGTTACGCGAAGGCGGTTTTCAGGAATTGTCGGTGACTGCCCGTCACGCGTCGCGCGTTGCCGAACTTCCGAAGCACCATCGCGATCCGTTCGACCGCCTGCTGATCGCGCAGAGCCTCGTGGAGTCGCTGCTCCTGCTCACACAGGATCAGCCGCTCGCCGCGTACGGGCCTTCGGTCCTCGTCGCCATGAATCGGTGATTCAGGAATTGAGTGATTACGCGATTGGGTGATTGGGTGATTGGGTGATTGGGCGATTGGGCGATTGAATCATTCGGGGCGGAAGGATAAACATGGTCCGGCCACACTACAACCTCGAGGCTTGGAGACTCGCGATGACGCTGGTGAAGAATGTCTACCAGGCAACTCGCGCATTCCCACAAGAAGAGATCTATGGTCTAACAGCGCAAATGCGACGGGCGGCTGTTTCGATTCCCAGCAATCTGGCGGAAGGAGCTGCTCGAACAGGACGAAAGGAGTTCGCCCAGTTTCTAAGCATTGCCAAGGGGTCCCTCAGCGAGCTGGAGACTCAGCTCCTGATTTCAGCTGACCTAGGTTACCTCGACCCCACGCATGGATTATTTGAATTGGTCGAAGAAGTCTCGCGCGTGCTCGCGGGTCTGCACAAGAGCATTTTGAGGTAATAGCCGATCTCGTGAGCACTCAATCACTGAATCACTGAATCACTGAATCACTGAATCACTCAATCACTCAATCACTCTAAATGAAGGGCATTATTCTCGCAGGCGGTTCGGGCACCCGGCTTTACCCGGTGACACAGGTCGTCTCCAAGCAACTGCTGCCGGTCTACGACAAGCCGATGGTGTACTACCCGCTGTCGACCCTGATGTTGGCGGGAATCCGCGATATCCTCATTATTTCCACGCCGCAGGACCTTCCACGTTTCGAACAACTGCTCGGCGATGGCGCGCGCTGGGGCATGAGTTTCCGCTACGCCCCGCAGCCCTCGGCCGGAGGCATCGCGCAGGCGTTCCTCATCGGCGAGAAATTTATCAGCGGCGAGCCCAGCGCCCTGGTGCTGGGCGACAACATCTTCTACGGCCACGACCTTCAGTCCGATCTCCAGCGCGCTGTGGGAAAATCATCGGGCGCGACCGTGTTTGCTTACCCCGTGAAAGATCCGGAACGCTACGGCGTGGTCGAGTTCGACGCCAATGGCCGCGCCATGGGCATCGAGGAAAAGCCGGCGAAACCGAAGTCGCGCTTCGCCGTCACCGGCCTGTACTTCTACGACAACGAGGTCGTGCGCGTCGCGAAAACGCTCAAGCCCTCGGCACGCGGCGAGCTGGAAATAACGGATGTCAATCGCCACTACCTCGCTGCCGGCAAGCTTGACGTCGTGCCACTCGGGCGCGGGCACGCCTGGCTGGACACCGGCACGCACGAATCGCTGCTCGAGGCCAGCCACTTCATCGAGACCCTGGAGCGCCGCCAGGGACTGAAGATCTGCTGCCCGGAGGAGATTGCCTGGCGCTTGGGCAGCATCGACGATGCGCAGCTCGAGGCGCTGGCGGCGCCGTTGAAGAACAGCGGCTACGGCGGTTATCTGCTTTCGCTGCTGCGCGACGGCTCAATCACACTGTAGTTCGCGGTCAGGCCGGGGATTAGGCGTAATTGAGTAACTCAATTGCTCCGGAGAGCGCAACCGCCGGTTAGGGGAGTGGCGGACGCGGTCGTTATGTTGACATGGCAACATAATAAAACTAGCATGCCGACATGAAATCCATTGCCCCCAGACGACCGGGACGCCCCAGGGTCAATCCGCTGCCACGCTCGGAGCAACTACGCCTGGCCAAGCGCGCGCAACGCGAGCGCGATCGCCATGCGGGCCTGGTCCTGAGCCAGTTCAAACTGCGCGCGCGGACAGCCGAGCGGATGCGACAGGCGCTCGCCATTCCCGGTTTCGAGGCCGAACTGGGGACCCTGCTGGACGAGGCGATCATCGAAGTGCGCCGCTATCCCAATCTCGGCCTGCTGTGCTGGAACCGGGCAGGACCGTTCCTCACCGCGCGCGACGCATTTGCCCTGTACGAACGCAATTGGCGGTTCGTCGATACCCGGAACCTCGGCGACAAGGAACGCGAACTCATCGACCGGCTCGCCAGGAAATACGGTAATGGCGTTTTGAATGTCTGAGCTGTATGCCTGAGCCGACGTTCTCCCGCCCCCGGCACGCCACCGTCGCCCGGATACTCGGCGCCCTGAACGCGCCCTTTCTCGAGCGTACTCGCTGCTACTTTGGCGGCGGGACCAGGATCGTGCTCGCCTTGGACGAATACCGCGAATCGGCCGACATCGACTTCCTGTGCTCGAGCCGAAACGGGTACCGTGACCTCCGCACCGCCATCGGCAGCGCTTCGCTCGGGACAATCGCCTCGGGAAATCTCCGTCTCGCCCGGGAGGTCATCGCAGACCGCTACGGAATACGCACCTTCATCCAGGTTGGCGAAGACAAGATCAAATTCGAGATCGTGCACGAAGGCCGCATCGAAGTCAGCGGCGGCGTCCAGGCTGGCCTGGGCGTGCCATGCCTGGACACGGACTCCTGTTTCGCCGAGAAATTCCTCGCGAATAGCGACCGCTGGAACGATGAATCGTTTCTGAGCCGCGACGTCGTCGATCTGGCGTTTATGATCGAAGGCTGGGGCAGGGCATCCTTCCTGAGGGGCCTTGCCGTCGCGCGATCTGCCTATGGCGAATCCACAGCCGCCGCCGCGCGCTTCGCCGCCAAGAAGCTGCTCGGCGAAAAGGACTACTTCAAGAGGTGCGTCCAGGGCCTGCGCCTGACTCACACTGGCACGCTCACGGCCGGCCTGAAAAAGATCGCCGCAATGCGGCGCATTGCGGTTCAAACTGAAGTCCATTCTGAATGAACGGTGATTGGGTGATTGGGTGATTGGGTGATTGGGTGATTGGGTGATTGGGTGATTGGGTGATTGGGTGATTGGGTGAATGAGTGATTGAGTGATTGGGTTACTGAATCCCTGAATCCCTGAATCCCTCATTCCTCATTTCCCAATCACGATTTCCGATTCACGATTCCCCAATCCCCATTTACGAGTACTAATGAACGTGATCAGGTCCGAAATTCCCGACGTGTTGATCCTTGAGCCGAAGGTGTATGGCGACGCGCGCGGCTTTTTCTTCGAAAGCTGGAACGAACGCGCCTTCGAAGCCGCCGGAATCCATGCGCGCTTCGTGCAGGACAATCATTCCCGCTCGGCCAGAAATGTATTGCGCGGCTTGCACTACCAGATCAGCCACCCGCAAGGAAAACTCCTCCGGGTGGTCCACGGCGCCGTTTTCGATGTCGCGGTGGATATTCGCAAGAGTTCTCCGACATTCGGCAAGTGGGTCGGTTTCGAGCTGTCCGCGGAGAACAAGCGCGTGGCCTGGGTGCCTGAGGGATTTGCCCATGGCTTCCTGGTTCTGTCGGATTCGGCAGACGTCCTTTACAAGGCTACGGCTTACTTCGCGCCGGAGTCGGAGCGGACCATCGCCTGGAATGATCCCGACCTTGGCATCGCCTGGCCGCTGCTAGGCGCGCCTATACTCTCCGACAAGGATCGGCGGGGAGGGGCATTCGCCAACGCGGAAAAGTATGAGTGAGAAGGCGGCGATTGAGAGATCCAGTGATCCAGTAATTCAGTGATTGAGTGATTGGGTGATTGAGTGATTCATTCCCCTTTCCCAAATCACTTAATCACTAAGTCCCCCATTCCCCATTCACGATTTCCGATTCACAATTTACCTTATCACTTAATCACTGAATCAGCATTCCCCAATCCCTATTCCGCGATGTTGAGAATTCTTCTGATCGGGGGGAAGGTCAGAGTGGGGATGGGTGAGCGTGGCTTTTAGGCTTGTGCTCACCGGCGTGCTAGACTTATTTCTGTGAAAAAGCTTCGAATCTACGTCGATACGTCGATACGTCGGTAATCGGCGGCTGCTACGATCCGGAGTTCAAGGTGTGGTCTGAAGCGCTGATTGAGGATTTCAGGCGTCGCCGCTACGTTCCTGTTCTCTCTGACGTCACATCCGCCGAAGTGGGTCCCGCACCGGGGTTCGTTCAAGCGCTTCATCGGGAACTGGTCGCACTGCCAGCCGAAGTTGTTAGTGTCACAAACGAGACCGTTGCTCTCGTTGAGAGTTACACAGCCCGCAGCGTGTTGGGCGCTCGATTCATCAACGATATGCTTCACATCGCGTTAGCCACGGTCGCCGAGGTGGACGTGTTGGTCAGTTGGAATTTCAAGCATATTGTCCGGTTAGACAAGATTCGCCTGTTCAATGCCGTCAACATAGAGCAAGGGTACAAGGTCCTCGCAATCTATTCTCCGAGAGAGGTCATCAGCTATGGCGCAGAAGAGTGAGTTTCACGCTGTCGAGTTTTTTCGCAAAGTGCGCGACGAGCAAGCCGCCAGGCTTAAAGGAAAGAGCCGGGCAGAGATCGTTTCGTTCTTCGAGACCTTTAAGAAGAAGTCATCGAGCCTAACGTCGCGTCCGACCGGGCGCGCGAAAAGCACTGCTCGCCGGTCAACTTAGGCGTTTACCCCACCCTCACCCGACTCTCCGAGAGGGAAAGGGTAAAAGTCATTGGCGTTTATCTGCGGCTAATTTTTTTTGTTTTTGAGATCGGTCCCAATCCCGAGCCTCTAGCCTCGAGTCCCGCATCTTGCGACTCAGGAATTCCAATTCATTCTTTTCAATACCCCCTTGAGGGGTACGATTCACTCAATTACTGAATCGCTGAATCGCTGAATCGCCGAATCATTGAATCACCATCCCCCATTCCCCAATTCCCATTTCCCAATGTTGAGAATTCTACTGATCGGGGGAGAGGGCCAGGTCGGCTGGGAACTGAGACGGACCCTGGCGCCGCTGGGCACAGTCCATGCGCCGCTGCGTTCCGATCTGGATCTCGAATCCGCTGATTCGATCATCCGTGTCGTCCGGGCGACCAGCGCCCAATTGATCGTCAATGCCGCGGCCTATACCGCGGTAGACAGGGCCGAGACCGACGTTGACACGGCAACCAGGGTGAACGCTGACGCGGTTGGCATCCTCGCGGAAGAAGCGAAGCGCGGCGGCGCGGTACTCATCCATTACTCCACCGATTACGTCTTTGGCGGCAACAAGGCCGGCCCATACATCGAAACGGACGAGCCAGATCCCATCAACGTCTACGGCCGCACCAAGCTGCTCGGAGAAAAGCGCATCCGGGAAGTGAACCCCCCGCACCTGATCTTCCGGGCCAGTTGGGTGTATGGCTCGCGCGGACGGAATTTCCTCCTGACCATCCAGAAACTCGCCAGGGAGCGGCCGGTGCTGAAAGTGGTCGACGATCAAACCGGATGCCCCACCTGGTGCCGGCTGATCGCCGAGGCGACCGCGCAAGTGCTCACCAAGTCCGCGACCGCGCAGGGACTTGACCCGGACTGGTTTCAGGAGAACGGCGGGCTTTATCACCTTGCCGCGCACGGCAGCGCCACCTGGTACGAGTTTGCCCGCGCGATCCTGGAAACGCAGGAGAAGCAGGCCCGCATCACAGCCATATCATCGGCAGAGTATCCCACCCCCGCGCGCCGTCCCCGCAACTCGGCTCTGGACAGCTCGAAAATCCAGCGCCAGCTCGGCATCGCGCTTCCCGATTGGCGCGTTGGTTTGGCGCTCTGCGCGGAAAACGGCGATTGAGTGATCGGGTGATGGGGTGATGGGCAATGAGTGATTGAGTGATTCAATTCCCTTTCCCATTCCTCATTCCCCATTCCCCATTCCCCATTCCCAATCACGCAATCACCCAATTATTGGATGAAAACTACGTTGCCGGTTCTGCGACGCCGATTCCTGCCGTGACGCAAGAGACAGTCCGTTAAAGCGTGTTCTGTAACGCGATGGACAGCGACGTTCCTTTCCCAATATGGGGGATTGGTCTAAAATTTGCCTTCGATCCAATGAATTTGCTGGCAGGAGGGGGCCGTCGAAGATAGTGGTCCCCCGATCGCCCAATCACCCAATCAAAGAATCCCTTAATCACTGATTTTCCAAATGCGTCCTTCCGAAGCCCTGAAAATTCATCATGACGCGGTGCGCAGAATCGCCCTGCAGCATCGCGTCGCGGATGTTCGCGTCTTCGGCTCAGTTCTGAGTGGAGAGGATACTGATGGCAGCGATCTGGACGTGCTGGTCCTTCCGACGTCCGAAACCACGCTGATGGACATCGGCGCGATCCGTTACCACTTACAAAAGCTGCTCGGTGTTCGGGTTGATGTACTGACCCCGAGGTCCCTTCCGGATAGCTTTCGCGAGCGTGTTCTGTCGGAAGCGAAGTCCATATGAGCAAGGCGGACAAGCTTCGTGTTCGTGGCTACCTCGATCATATTGTTAAGGCGATTCAGCGAATTCATCACTACGTGGAGAAGATGACCGAAGCGGGTTTTCTGGGGGACATCCGGACACAGGACGCCGTCATCCGCAACTTTGAGGTCATCGGCGAGGGGTGCAGAAATATCGAGCACCACCATCCCGGCTTTGCTGCCGAGCATCCGGAAGTGCCTTGAGGGGTCGCTTACGAATTGCGTAACGCCTTGTCCCACGGGTATTTCAAGGTGGACCTGGAGATTGTTTGGAAAACCATTCATCAGGATTTGCCGCCACTGGCCACGCAAATTGGTAATCTGTTGAAGGAAGCGGATTAGCCACGCAAAAAGTCACCCAATCACCCATTCCCCATTCGCTTAATCACTCAATTACTGAATCACCGAATCACCATTCCCCATTCACTGTCTTCCACCGTTCTCCGCTGACCGGGCAATCGGTTGTAAGGCGACAGGCATGATATGATTAAACATGCCTGTGCTGCGGCTCTTCAAGATCGTGGACGAGACCCACGAGATTTCGAGGCGCCGGGGGAACGGCAAACTGCGCCGGGAGATCTGGGTGGCTGCGAGTGGAAAAGTTGTGCGCTTCAACCTGGCGTTCATCAATCGCGAGATCCATCGCGGCGACAACGGGCGCGTCCTCGGTTACGACAGCCAGCACGGCGTTTGGCATCGCCATCATCTCGGCCAAGTATCGCCGGTTGAAGCGACCAGTTTCGACGAAATCGAGGCAAGGTTTGAAGCTGAAGTAGGGGCTTATTTGAGAGGAAGACAGCAATGAAGAGGACAACTGTACGGGTCGGGACGGCGCGCGAGTTCTTCGAACGGGGACGGAATTACGCAAAGCGCGCCCGCCTTGGCCAGCGCCTGCCGGCATCGCGCCTTATCACGTTTGAGGACCCGGTTGACATGATGCGGGTCCTGAGCCCGGCAAAGCTGCGGCTGCTACGAGCCGTTAAAACACATCCCGGCTCGATCGGCTCGCTTGCGTCGCGGCTGGGACGCGATCGCAGCGCTGTGACGCGTGAGGTAGCTCAACTGGAACGCTTCGGTCTCGTGCGCGTCGCCGAAGAGGTGCACCCGGGCCACGGGCGCATGAAGAAGGTCAGTGCTGTTGCCGGGGAGATCCGGATCGAAGCGGTCATTGCGTAAGAAACGCGAGCACAAGAGAGCAGAGTTCAAAAGACAGACTTGCCACGGAAGCACACGGACGGGCTCCGAAGTGTTTTCTATTGGGTACTGAATAATTTTGAATGTGGGTCATTTTCCGAGTATTTCCCTGTAATTCCGTGGCTTATGGGTATGGGCTCTTGATTCCGTGGTTCCCCGTTGCCCATTTCCCATTCACCATTCCCCATTCGCCTAATCACTCAATTACTGAATCTCTGAATCTCTGAATCTCTGAATCTCTGAATCACTGAATCCCCATTCCCCATTCCCCATTCCCAATTCCCGCTCCGCAAC
>CAYNFN010000178.1:0-2945 GCA_964396485.1 uncultured Alcaligenaceae bacterium | reverse complement strand
GTGCACTAAATGGCGCTTGTGCTCGAAAGCCTGATCACCTGTCCACAATGCGGCTTTGAGAAGGAAGAAACGATGCCGACTGACGCATGTTTGTTCTTCTACGAGTGCGCGAACTGCAAGGCGCTTCTCCGGCCTGAATCGGGAGACTGCTGCGTTTTCTGCAGCTATGGCACTAGGACCTGTCCACCTAAACAGGAGGAATCGTCCTGCTGCTTTCCATCTGCCGTGGAATAGAAGTTCTGGATGAGGGGTCTCGTAGTCCGGAAAACGCTCCCCGTAGGACACGAATTGCCGAGACCAGGAACAAGCAGGCTAGACCCAGGCCTACCAACAGGTCGGGCCATCCAGAGTGTGTGAGCCATACCCCGCCTGCTGCCACAAATACCGCGACGTTCGAGGCGATGTCGTTGCGTGAGCATTCCCACACTGAACTCATGTTGATATCTTCCTGCCGGTGTTTCCAAAGAAGCGCCAAGCAAGTGCCGTTTGCGGCGAGAGCCAGGATGCTGATCGCACCCATGACCTCGAAGATCGGCACACTGGGGACGACCATTCTATAAATGACCTGCCCGAGAACCACCATCCCGGCGGTGAATATCAATGCGCCTTTGAGGAGCGCAACCATGGCTTTTATTCGTGCACCCCTCGACACCGCATACAGGCTCAACCCATACGTGAGCGCGTCGCCCAGATTGTCGAGCGAATCCGACAGCAAGGCAGTGGATGCGGAGATCACGCCCGCGGTCAGTTCCACGACGAACATGGCGACATTAATGCCGAGCACCTTCTTGAGGGTCGAGCTTTGCCGTCCCTTGAGGGCTTCTACTGCAAACGCATTGTCTTCGCAGCAATCTGCCATTTCCCGGACCGTATAGGTGCCGCCTGTCAAATTACCAGGTGGCTGACGAACACATTCTACTTGCGCTCTGGTCAGCTCAGGCAGGCTCACGATTCGGCCATCATCCGTCGTTGCCTTCTTGGCAGATTACGCGGGAAATCTTGTGTCGATCTGGCGGCGTACGAACCAAAGAACGAGAGGTGCAATTACCAGCCATTGAATAACCGACAGCAAGCCGGTTCCCCTAATCGGCAGGCGCGGCATGGCATCGTTATACCCCCAGCGCTCGAGCAACCCCGTGGCCAGCGCTTCGAGGACGATGGTCGCTGCGACACCGACACCGAGAAAGATCGCAATGTCCAGTTTGCACGGCCGCAACATCCAGCTCCTGGTCCTCGCAAAAATTGCCGTGACCCAGAACGCGGCCACAGTGATTCCCGCATCGCCGAAGGTTGCCTGCGTGCAGGCCTTCACACCCAGCCAGTGCGGCTGGTCGGCCATCCCCCGGAAGAACGGCACCTGCCCCTCCCATGCCAGGTTGATTAGGAACGAGAAGACCAGAACGTTGAATTCTGGAGTGCTTGGCAGGTTTGCAAACCAACGTGCGAGTCGCAAGACTTTTACCCTACTGTCCTGTTCACCGGAAGTGTTTTGCAGCGTCGTCGGCCATACGACGCGTGCACCAGCGCGCAAAGTACTCCGTCGGGAAGATCGAGCTCATGGTGATATACGCTGCTGCGCCACGTTCATAACTTTGTGCGGTTAAGTCGCAGCGCGTTGGTAACCACGGACACCGAGCTCAGCGCCATGGCGGCGCCGGCGAAGATCGGCGACAGCAGCAGGCCGAACGCCGGGTAGAGCACACCGGCTGCAACCGGGATGCCGAGCGCGTTGTAGCCGAACGCAAATAACAGATTCTGCCGGATATTGAGCATAGTGGCGCGCGACAGCACGGCGGCGCGCGCAATGCCGCGGAGGTCCCCCTTTACCAGCGTCACGCCGGCGCTTTCCATCGCCACGTCGGTGCCGGTACCCATGGCAATGCCGACGTCGGCCTGTGCCAACGCCGGCGCATCGTTGATACCATCACCCGCCATTGCGACCTTCCGCCCTTCGGCCTGCAAACGCTTCACATGGCCCGCTTTGTCCTCAGGCAGCACTTCGGCGAGCACTTCGGCGATGCCGAGTTGCCTGGCGACCGCTTCAGCCGTGCTGCGCGAATCACCGGTCAGCATCACGATGCGCACGCCTAAGCGCTTGAGCGCCGCAATCGCGCCCTGAGTGCTTTCCTTGATCGGATCGGCAACCGCAGCGACGCCAGCCATAATCCCGTTTATAGCGAAGAACACTACGGTTTTGGCTTCCCCACGCCAGACTTCCGCGCGCGCTTCCCACCGCTGTGTCTCGACGCCGCGCTGCGTGAGAAAGCTGCGGCTGCCTACGAGCACGCGCTTGCCATCTACATCCGCTTGCACGCCGAGACCGTTTACGGCGTCGAATGCTCCAGCCAACTGCGGTGTCAGGCCGCGTGCCTTGGCGCCCTCGACGATCGCGAGCCCGATGGGATGTTCGGACAACTGTTCCACGCCCGCGACGAGCGCGAGCGCTTCGTCCTCCGCAATGCCCTCGACCACAAAATCTGTAAGCGCTGGACGCCCCAGTGTCAGCGTGCCGGTCTTGTCCACCACCACCGTGTCGATGTCACGCATGCGCTCGATCGCCTCGGCATTGCGGAACAGAATGCCGGCGCGCGCGCCTTGCCCCATTGCGACGGTCATCGAGATGGGCGTGGCGAGACCGACGGCACAGGGGCAGGCAATGATCAAAACGGCGACGGCGTTCAGAAACGCGTACGCGAGTTTCGGCTCGGGACCGAAGAACCACCACACGAGCGCCGTTGCGATGGCGATGACCACCACGATCTGGACGAAATACGCCGCGATGACATCGGCAAGCCGCTGGATCGGCGCGCGCGTGCGCTGCGCCTCGCCCACCATGTGAACGATGCGTGCCAGCAGCGTGTCCGCGCCCACGCGTTCGGCGCGGATTAGCAATGAGCCGTTGCCATTCACGGTTGCACCGGTGACTTTGTCGCCGGCAGCCTTGG
>CAYNFN010000177.1:0-1731 GCA_964396485.1 uncultured Alcaligenaceae bacterium | reverse complement strand
ACATAGAACCACACCAGCTTGGAGGAGAACTGCAGCGCGGTGAGCGACCAGGACGCGTCCGCGAGCGCGGTGTTGGGCGTGGCGCCGAGTGAGCCGCCGGTCTGGTCGCGCAGCGCGACAATGACCATGCGCGCAATCTCGCCGAGGGCGAGGGTGACCAGCGCAAAATAGTGGCCGACGATCTTCAGTCGGAAACACGGGTAGCCGATCAGGAACGCGATCAGCGCAGCGAACAATAGAAAAACCGGCAGGGACATCCAGAACGAGAGCCCGAAAAGATTCCATGCCATCACCACCCCGTACGCGCCGATGGCGAGAAAGGCGCCGTGGCCGAGGCTGGTCATTCCGAGTCGTCCCATCAGCGCCCAGCTGGTGTACACGAACGCCCACAGCAGGCACATGATCATCAGGTGCAACGGGTAGTTGCCCATCCCCGTAAGCGGTGCAGCCGCCAGTACTGCGACACCGAACCACGGTAAGGCGCGCCTCACGACTTGCCTCCCAGCAGGCCCTGCGGGCGCCAGAACATGAAGGCGATGAAGAACAGGAAGGCCAGCACGTAGCCCCATTCAAGGTGGAAGAAGTACCCGCCTACCGAGATGAACTGCGCGAAGATGAACGCCGCAAGGAAGCCGCCGATCATGTTGCCCAGCCCGCCGAGCACGCAAACCAGGAAGGCGATCGGCCCGAAAGACAAGCCGATGGCCGGGTGGATGTCGTATTGCAGCACCAGAAGGCAGGCGGCGACTCCGGCAAGCGCGCCGCCCAGCGCGGACGTGATAAGGAAGATGCGGCTCGGGTTCACGCCCATAAGCGGCATGATGGCGCGGTCCTGCGAGATGGCGCGGATCGCGGTGCCGAGGTAAGTGCGCTTGAGGAACAGATAGACGCCGATCATGGCTGCGAGCGCGATCAGGAACGCGGTCAGCCGCGCCAGGCTCAGGAACATCCCGCCCAGCTCGAAAGTCGGCAGCTTGACGCCGATGTTCCTGAACTCGACGCCGAAGGCCAGCGTGGCCGCGCCTTGCAGGAAAAACAGCACGCCGCCGGTGACCAGCAACTGGTTGATCGGCTCGGCGGCAAGCACCGGGCGGATCACGAAATGGTGCAACGCCACGCCCAGTGCCGAGACCACCACGACGCACCCCGGGAAGGCGAGCCACAGCGGCCAGCCGTAGTCCACGTGCAGGTAGAAGGCCGTGTACATCCCGATCATGATCAGTTCGGCGTAACAGATCCACACCACGTCGATCACGCCGAAAACCAGGTTAAGCCCCAGCGCCAGCAGCGCCAGGATGCCGCCCAGCAGCACGCCGTTGACGATGGCTTCCAGCAGAAAGATGTCGAAGATATCCATCGCCTAGATTCCGAGGTAAGCCTTCTTGATGTCGTCGGTGTCGAGCAGCTCTGCGGCCGTGCCTGCGGCGCGGATGCGCCCGGTCTCCAGCAGATAACCGCGGCTCGCGACCTTGAGCACCTGGCGGATGTTCTGCTCGACGATCAGAACGGTGTAGCCCTCCGCGCTCATCCGCCGCACTGTTTCGAAGATCGACTGCACCACCACCGGCGCCAGTCCCGCGGAGGGCTCGTCGAGCAACAGCAACTTCGGCCCGGACATGAGAGCGCGGCCGATCGCACACATCTGCTGCTCGCCGCCGGAAAGCGTGCCGGCCGGCTGGCGGCGGCGCTCTTGCATTTGCGGAAACAACTGGTATACACGCGCGAGCCGCT
>CAYNFN010000176.1:0-4517 GCA_964396485.1 uncultured Alcaligenaceae bacterium | reverse complement strand
AAGCCGAGCCAAAGACACGCGGATTAGCGGTGCGGAAACGGCTAGCAGCTTCACGCACGGCGGCGCGCTTTAGGTCAAGGGCAGCGGATGGCTTCAAGGTGAACCTCGGATGGCCGAGAGTCTAGCAGGCGCACTGCCCGCGGGCCCGCAATCGATTGCCAATGCTCGGGCAGTGATCTCACTCGGTCTACTCCCCGGAACGCCGCGCCACGCTCATCAGCGCCTCGACCAACTGCTCTACCCGGATCGGCTTGGTCAGGTAATCGTCCATCCCGGCGGCGAGGCACATCTCGCGGTCGCCCTGCATCGCGTTGGCCGTCATCGCCACGATGCGTGGGCGTTCCCCCGCCGGCGCCAGCGCGCAGATGCGGCGCGTGGCATCCAGGCCGTCCAGTTCAGGCATTTGCACGTCCATCAGCACCACATCGTAGGCCTGGCGCTGCACCGACTCCACGGCTTCGAGGCCGTTGCTCGCCACGTCGGCGCGGTAGCCCATCTGCGTCAGCAGGCGCAGCGCGAGCTTCTGGTTCACCACGTTGTCTTCGGCCAGCAGAATCCGCAGCGGGTGGCGCGCCGCCATGCCGGGGTCGATCCTGGGTCTGCCCGGCTCCGCGGCCTTGGCCACGGGGGTTTGAGCAAACAAGCTCACCAGCGCGTCGAACAATTGCGACTGATGGATAGGCTTGGACAAATAGGCGCTGAACAGGCCTTCGCTGTCGCCCGCTTCGCGCCGGCCCAGCGAGCTGGACAGCACCAGCGGCAGAGCCGGCGAGTGCTTGCGAATTTCGCGCGCCAGTTCCAGGCCATCCATGCCGGGCATGTTCATGTCCAGAATTGCCAGGTCGAAAGGCACACTGTCGCCGCCCGTGAGCCAGCGCAGCGCTTCCTGCGGCGACTCGGTGTCGCGCGGGCGCATTCCCCATTTGCCGCTTTGCAGCGCCAGCACGCGCCGGTTCGTCGCGTTGTCGTCGACGATCAACATGCGTTTGCCTTGCAGCTCGGGCTGCACACCGGTGAAGTTGCGCTGGCGGCTGGGCGCTGCTTGCGCAACCTCGGCCTGGATGGTGAACAGGAAGGTCGAGCCCTTGCCCGGCCCCTCGCTCAGCGCCCACATGCGCCCGCCCATCAGCTCGGCCAGCTGCTTGCTGATGGCGAGTCCCAAGCCTGTGCCGCCGTACCTTCGCGTGGTCGACGAATCCGCCTGGGAGAACGGCTGGAACAGCCGTCCCATGCCTTCGGCCGACAGCCCGATGCCGGTGTCGCGCACGGCGAAGGTCAGCTCGACCCGGTTCGCATCGAGCGTTTTCGAAGTCACCGTCAGCACCACTTCGCCGGCTTCGGTGAACTTCACGGCGTTGCTCAACAGGTTGAGGATGACCTGGCGCAGGCGCGTCAAGTCGCCGCTGATCGCCGCCGGCAAATCGCCTTCAAACAGGTAGGCCGTGTCGAGGTTCTTCTCGGCAGCGCGCGGGCTCACCAGGTCCAGCGCCGACTCCACGCAATCGCGCAAGTCGAAGGGGTGCGCTTCGATGTCCATGCGCCCGGCTTCGATCTTGGAAAAATCGAGGATGTCGTTGATGATGGTCAGCAGCGCGTCGCCCGAGTCGCGTATCGTGCCCGCGTAGTCGCGCTGCTCGTCGTTCAGCGGCGTGTCGAGCAGCAGCCCGCTCATGCCGATCACCGCGTTCATCGGCGTGCGGATCTCGTGGCTCATGGTCGCCAGGAACGAACTCTTCGCCTCGTTGGCAGCTTCGGCCGCAGCACGGGCTTCCTGGGTCTGCTTGAACAGCCGCGCGTTCTGGATCGCGATCACCGCCTGGTCGGCGAAGGTCTTGAGCAGCGCGATTTCGTTGTCGGAGAATGGCTTGGGTGGCTGGCGCAGCATCATGATCGAGCCGATTCCGCGGTCCTCCCATAGCATCGGCACGTAGGCGGCCGAGGCATTGCCGATGAGTTCGATCACCGTGCGCAGCCTGGCCGGCAAATCGGTCATGGCAGCCAGGTCGGGCACGTGAACGGAACGTCGCGTGCGAATGACGCGCGATGTGATGGTCTGATCGAGCGGCCAAGGGGAGTCACGCACCATGGCATCGAGCGCTGAACCGCGCCATGCGGCCGCATGCAGCAGCTCATCGTCGCCGAGCAGGAAGATGCCCAGTTGCTCGCTGGCGAACAGGTGCCGGCAACTGTCGAGAATCTTGTCGAACACCGGTGCGGCATCGGCCACCGAACTGCTGATCACCTGCAGCACCTCGGCGGTGGCGGTCTGTTGTTCCAGCGCCTCCTGCGTCTCGTTGAAGAGCCGCACGTTCTCGATGGCGATCACGGCCTGGCTGGCAAAGGTTTGCAGGAGGGCGATGGACTTTTCGGGAAAAGCACCGGGCTCTTCGCGCGCTACGCTGACGGCGCCGATAGCCCGGCCATCGTGAAGCAGGGGAACCGCCAGCAAGCTGCGATAGCCGGCCTGCTGGGCCGCCTCTTTGAGCTGGTACTCCGGATCGAGGAGGATATCGGGAACCTGTATCGGTGAGCGTGCGGTGATGGCCCGCGCATTGACCGAGCCGCGCCCGAGTTTCATTGGAAAGGCGGCCCGCATCGTGGCCTCGGCTTCCGGCCGCGCGCCGTGGTAGCCAACCACATGCAACAGCTCGCCGTCGAAACGCGTGGTGAAGCCGAAACGCGCTCCACACAGCACCCTGGCGCGCTCGGCGATCGCCTCGAAGACCGGTTTCACATCGGTGGGTGAGCTGCTGATTACCCGAAGGATTTCTGCCGTTGCCGTCTGCCGCTCCAGGGCCTCCTTGGTCTCGTTGAACAGCCGCACGTTCTCGATCGCGATCACGGCCTGGTCGGCGAAGGTCTCGACGAGCGCAACCTGGCGTGGCGAGAACGCCTCCACGTGGTGGCGCCAGAGCGTGAACGACCCGATCGCCTGACCTTCGCGCATCAACGGCACAGCGATGATGGTGCGATATTTTTCGATCGATTGCCCGCCGTAGCTGTACTCGGGGTCGTTCATCGCGTCCAGAACCTGGATGGTGCGCCCCTCACTGGCCGCACGACCGGTCGCGGTCCGACGGTCCAGCGCAATGCTATGGCTGCGAAGGAACTCCACCATCGGGGCGCTGGCCCCTTCCCAGGCAGCCGCGTGCATCAGGTCCCCGTCGCGCCGGAATATCGCGCCGGTCTTTGCTCCGCACAGACGCGCCGCATTCTTCACCAGTGTGTCGAAGACCGGCCCCAGATCGAACGTGGACTTGGATATGACCTGGAGGACTTGCGCGGTCGCGGTTTGTTGCTCCAGGGCCTCCCTGGTCTCGTTGAACAGGCGCGCATTCTGTATCGCAATCACGGCCTGGTCGGCGAAGGTCTCCAGGAGCGCAACCTCCTTGTCTGAGAATGCGGCGGGCGGCTGGCGAATGATGTACAGCGCGCCGACGCCTTTGCCCTCCCACTGCATGGGCGCAAACACCTGGGAAAAATTACCCACGTCGAGCCCTTGCGCCACCCAGCGCACGCTCTCGGGCACATCGGTACCTTCGAGTACGTCGTCGTAACGCAGGACCCGATGCTCGCGAATCGAGTTGTGGACCTCCGAGTCTGTGAGCTTCAGCGGAAAGATCCGCGCCAGTCCGCCTTGCGCGGGGCCGCGGTGGGCCCCAATGCGCATCAGCGCGTTTTCGTTGTCGATGAGAATGATGCCCTGCTCGCTCCCTGTGAACAGCCGCTCACAGCTCTCGAGAATTTTCTCGTGCACCGGCGCGGCGTCAGCCATCGAACCGCTGATGACCTTCAGCACCTCGGCAGTCGCGGTCTGCCGCTCCAACGCCTCCTTGGTCTCGTTCAGCAACCGCACGTTCTCGATCGCGATGACGGCCTGGTCGGCGAAGGTCTGCAGCAGCGAGATCATCTTCTGGGGAAACTCGCCGGGCTCCTTGCGCCCGACGCCGATGACGCCGATGACCTTGGACCCTTGGAGCATCGGGACCGCCAGCCCACTTCGATAGCCACCAGCTTTCGAAATGCTGGTCAGCTTGTAACCCGGGTCGAGTTCAACGTCGACAATCTGCACAGGGATGCCCGCCAGGATGCACCGGCCATTGAGGGTGCCGGGATCCGGCTTGGCCGGAAACGCAGCGCGCATGGCGGCTTCGGCCTCCGGGGAGACGCCGTGAAAACCGATCAAGTGCAGCCGTTCACCGTCGAAACGGAGCGAGAAACCCAAGACCGTCCCGAACAGCACCCTCATGCGCTCGGCGATAGCGTCGAACACCGGCGTGACATCGGTGGGCGAGTCGCTGATGACGCGCAGGATCTCCGCCGTAGCGGTCTGCCGCTCCAGCGCCTCCTTGGTCTCGTTGAACAACCGCGCGTTCTGGATCGCGATCACCGCCTGGTCGGCGAAGGTCTCGAGCAGTGCGATTTGCTTCTCGCCAAACGCTCCAGTGAACGCGCGCCCGACCCACAGCGTGCCGATACCACGGCCCTCGAACACCATCGGCGCGAACGCCATCGAC
>CAYNFN010000175.1:0-8450 GCA_964396485.1 uncultured Alcaligenaceae bacterium | reverse complement strand
AGCTTGCTGCTCTCGGGACCGAATACGCCGCCGACGATGCCCCCGGCGAGCACCAGCGAAATCGCCTTGCTGCGGAAATCCGGGCTCGTGGCATCGGCTGCGGCGAAGCGGTAGAAGCCGCCGGAGCCGGTATACACGCCGGCGACCAGCGCCGCCAGGCACAACAGCCCGAAACTGTGCAGCGCCATGGCCGCAGTGGCCAGCGCTGCGCCCACCATGCCGAAAACGCAGCCCAGGATGAACCCAGCGCGGCGGCCGTAGCGCTTCATTAGCAGTGAAACCGGCAACGTCGCCAACCCGCCGCCGATGATGTATGCGGTGGCGGGCAACGTGACCAACAGCTTGTTCTGGGCAAGCGTATCCGCCGCCAGCGTGCCGATTGAGATCATCATCACGTTGTTGGTGACCAGCAGCGCTTGGCACGACGCCAGCGCGATCACGTTTTTCCGGCTTATTTCCATGCGGGTTGCGTCGCTACTTGATGCGGATGTCCACTCCGTGGATCACGTTGGCTCCGACGTGGGCGAGTTTCACGGTCTGCCCCACCTCACCCCGGCCCTCTCCCCCAGAGGCGGAGAGGGAGCAAAAAAATACCAGCGGCAGTGATCGTCTCTTGCTCTTAACTCCTTCTCCGCCCATCCGGGGGGAGAAGGCGGGGATGAGGTGGGGCGGGCGGATCAATAGTAGTCGTAGGGTCTCTTGGGAACCTCGGCGGCTTCCAGCGCCGCGTTTTCCTTGAAGTCCTGCGGCCGGTCCCACCAGGTGGCGCGGGCCTTCTCCTGTTTCGCGACCACCTCGGGGTTACTGGCAAGAAACTCCCGGATGAAGCGGGTGACGTCCGACTCGTAGCCCTTCATACTGCTTTCCGTTTCGTTGATCGAGGTGCAATTGTAATGTCTGCCGGGCCCGGGTCCTATGGAACTCGGCCGGCAGGTGTCATTCGGCCGTGTCATCCCAGGAGCGTTCAAGTGTCCCGAAGCCCCATTCGCCTGCCACCCGTAGCCAAGCGCGTACGCCAGGTCACGGTCGTGCACGGCGAGCGCCGCGTGGACGATTACCAATGGCTGCGCAACAAAGCCAGCCCTTCGGTACGCGCCTGCCTGCGCGCCGAGAACGCGTACACCGGGGCGATGATGAAGCCCTCGGAGGGCCTGCAGAAGAGTTTGTACAAGGAGATGCTGGCGCGCATCAAGGAAACCGACACCGACGTACCGTACCGCGAGGGTGCCTACTACTATTACTCCCGCACCGAGAAAGGCAAGCAGTACCGCATTTTCTGCCGCAGGCATGGCAGCCCGGACGCGGCCGAGGCCGTTATTCTGGACGTGAACCGTCTGGCGCAGGGCCACAATTTCTACTCCGTTGGAGTGGTCGAAATCAGCCCCGACGGCAACCTGCTTGCGTATTCGTCGGATACCAGCGGCTTCCGCGAATACACGCTGCATCTGAAGGACCTGCGCAATGGCAAGGTGCTTTCCGACCGCATCGAGAAAGTGCGCTCGGTCGCCTGGGCGAGCGACAAGCGCACGCTGTTCTACGTCAGGGAAGACGGCACCAAGCGCGCCTACCGCCTTTATCGCCACCTGCTGGGCAGCAAGGTCGACCAGCTCATTTACGAGGAAGCCGACGCGCGTTTCTCGCTTTCGGTGGCGCGTTCACGCAGCCGCGCGTACCTGATTCTGACTTCCCACAGCGCCACGACCTCCGAAGTGCGCTTTCTTCCGGCCGATGCGCCCGCGGTTGCCTGGAAGCTGATGGCGGCCCGCCAGCCGGAGCACGAATACTACGTGGACCATGGACAGGGACTGTTCTACATTGTCACCAACGACAAGGGGCGCAATTTCCGCCTGGTCACGGCGCCAGTGGAGGATCCCTCTCCCGGGAACTGGAAGGAGAAAGTCCCGCACCGCGCGGAAGTGATGCTGGAAGGCGTGGACGTGTTCGCCCGGCATCTGGTCACGCACGAACGCGCCGGCGGTTTTCCCAGTCTGCGCGTGATGCGCCTCGCGGACGGCGAATCCCACGAGATCGCCATGCCCGAGCCGGTGTATTCGGTTGGCGGCGGTGCCAATTTCGAGTTCGATACCGACGTATTCCGCTTTCACTACGATTCGTACGTCACTCCCGATACGGATTACGACTATCACCTCGACCGCCGCGAACGCAAAATGCTCAAGCAACGCGAAGTCCGCAGTTACGAGCCGGCGAAGTATCGCTCGGAGTTGCATCACTCGGTCGCCGCGGACGGCACGCGCGTGCCGATATCGCTGGTGTATCGCATCGACCGGCGCGCCGGCGCCGCACAGCCGCTGCTGCTCTACGGTTACGGCGCCTACGGCTATCCGCTGGACGTGGACTTCAGTTCGGCGCGGTTGTCGCTGCTGGATCGCGGCGTGATCTATGCGGTCGCGCACGTGCGCGGCGGCGGGGAAATGGGCAAACGCTGGCACGACGAAGGGCGGATGCTCAACAAGAAGAACACGTTCAGCGATTTCATCGCCTGCGCCGAGCATCTGATCGGCGAGCACTACACCGATCCGGGCAAGCTGGTGATCCAGGGTGGCAGCGCCGGCGGGCTGCTGGTGGGCGCGGTGACCAACCTGCGAGCCGATCTTTTTCGCGCGGTCGTGGCCGAAGTGCCGTTCGAGGACGTCATAAACACCATGCTCGACGACCGGCTGCCGCTGACCACCGGCGAATACGAGGAGTGGGGCAATCCGAAGGACAAGGTTTACTACGACTACATGAAGTCGTATTCACCCTACGACAACCTGGCCGCGAAGGACTATCCGGCGATGCTGGTCGAGACTTCACTCAACGACAGCCAGGTGATGTACTGGGAACCGGCCAAGTACGTGGCCAGGCTGCGGCGCCTCAAGACCGACTGCAATCCGCTGCTGCTGCGGGTCAATATGGACGCCGGGCACGGTGGCGCGTCGGGGCGTTATGAATTCCTCCGGGAAATTGCCTTCACGTATGCCTTCGTTCTTGGGGTGCTGGGCATTACCCGCTAGCCGTCCCCGGGGCGGTTGACACAGGTCAGGCGGCGTCTCATAGTGGCCATTGCATCACGCAAGGAATTGATCATAAAAACTTGGTAACTGGGGAGGAAACGCCATGAACCGGAAATTGCTGTTGCTGTCGGTGGCGGTAACCTGGCTGTTTGCGGGCGCTGCCGTTGCCGATACCACCGACGTCAAGACGCAGTCCAGGGTGCTCGTTAAAAAGATGGGCACCCATTGCGTGGACGACTCCAACTGCTTCAACCGCTACCACCCGGCGATCAAGCCGGTGATGACCGCCAAAACCGGCCAGCTGATCACGTTCGAGACGCGCGATGCGCTCGACTCCGACCTCAATGTCAACTCGCTGCCGAAAGATGTCGGTGCGGTCGACCTGAACCTGGTCCATCCGCTGACCGGCCCGGTGCATATCGACGGTGCCAAGCGCGGCGATGTGCTCGCCGTGACTCTGATCGGCATCGAACCGGACGAGTACGGTTATACCACTGTGGTGCCGGGTTTTGGCTTCCTGCGCGATCGCTTCCCTGAGGCATTCATTGCCAACTGGAGGTTGAACAACCTCGAAGCGGTGTCGGATCAGCTTCCCGGCGTGCGCATTCCATTCAATGGCTTCATGGGCACCGTGGGCGTGCTTCCCGGTTTGCCCGGAGTGGACGCCTGGGGGGCGCGCGAGACGCAACTTGGCAAGGCCGGGGGTGTAGCTCTGCCGCCGCAGCCTACCAGTGCATTGCCGGCGAACGTGTGCGGACCGAACGGCAGCCACAAGGACAAATGCCTGCGCACCATTCCGCCGCGCGAGAACGGCGGCAACATGGACATCAAGCAGATGGTGGTCGGCACCACGCTGCTGTTGCCCTGTTATGTGGACGGCTGCGGCCTGTTCGTCGGTGACGTGCACTATGCCCAGGGTGACGGTGAGGTGGCCGGCACCGCGATCGAGATGGGTGCCACGGTCACGGTCCGCACCGAACTTCGCAAAGGCATGGCTTCGCTGATGAAGGCGGGTCCGCATTTCGAAGGCGGCTCGCAGTTGAAGAAACTGGAACCGGACCGCTTCCATGCGACCGTGGCCTACCCGCTCAAGAAAGCCGGGGAAATTCCGCCGCAGCACAAGTACCTCAATGGCGACAAGATCGGACCACTGATCAACCTGTCCGAGGATCTCACCTTAGCCGCGCGTGGCTCGCTCAACGAGATGATCGATTGGCTGGTCAAGACCTACGGGTGGACGCCCGTTCAGGCCTATGTGTATGCCAGCGTGGCTTGCGACCTGCGCATCGGCAATGTCGTGGACGTACCCAACTATGCCGTTTCCACGATCTGCCCGCTGGAGCATATTCGCAAGTAATGAAGGAGACCACCTCATCCCCACCCACCTCACCCCGGCCCTCTCCCCCCTCAGGGTGGAGAGGGAGCATGAAAGTCAAAATCAATCCCGGTCCGCGCAGCGCACCTTCTCCGCTCTGGGGAGAAGGCGGGGGATGAGGTGGGTGGGTGAGGGGATCATGAATCGCCGACAGTTCCTTTCTCTCGCGGCCGCGTCCGCCGGCTGCGTTCTGCTGTGCGGCCATTCGCCTTACCGGCAGTGGATGGTATACCGCGAGACTCACCTGATCATCCTTACCAGCCGTGACGATCTCGAGGGCGATGATCTGGGCGAGAAGATTGCCGCCATCGTGCGCGGAGCCTTGCCCGACAGCAGGGCCGCGGTCGGGCGAGGGCCGCGCGTGCAGCGCATCGCCAGCCTGATCTCCACCCGGCAGGCGGAGGTCGGGGTTGTGTCGCGGCCGAATGCGCTGGCGATGTTTCATGGCGAGGAGCCGTTCCGGCAGTACGGCGCCATCCCGCTGCGTGTGCTGGTCCAGAACGACGCCTATCGACTGGTGTGCCGTGACGATTTCCTGCCGCAGCATGGTTTTCTGCTCGCCGAGGCACTGATGGAGAACGGCAGGAACCTTGGCCTGTCAATCCCGGGACGTGACGCGGTCGACGCCGGCGATATTCCTGCGCACGTGGGCGCACTGGCTTTCGCAGAGGGACGGCCACTCGATCTACCCGACGCGCAATAACCTCGTCCCGCCGCCCCTGCGCTGCGCGCGCAGGTCTTCAACGCGAACCGTAAATCGATGTTGCGAACTCTCGTCGCCTTTGTGCTGGCGGGCCTGTCCATGGATGCGATGGCGCACGATCTCATCACCGCAGAATCCGCGCAAACCTACCTTGCTGCCGTGGCGGAGTCGCAAAAGACGATCGCATCGAAGGAACCGGCGGCGAAGCGCGCCCGGGCGCACACCAACCTGGGGAAAACTCTGGACCAGATCCGCGAGCTGCTCAACCGCGACCTGGCGGCGCATGGACGGGTGCAGGGACTGCCTTCCAATTTCCTGATGAGCGAGCTCAAGGCACGCGGAGCCGCACTGGCGCTTGCACCGGACAAGAGCCGCTTTCTGGCCAATCTCCAGCATTACCGCGAGGCGTTGAAGCTGGAACCATCGGGGCCGGTTGCCGCCGACGCGGCATTCCGGCTGTTGCAGGGGTACTTCTACGACAGCTTTACCAGCGATCCGTTGCAGCCCGGTGCGCAGACCCGCGCGCAACTGGCCGATCAGATCAAATTGGGTGAAGGGCTGTTGAGGATGCATCCGCACCATGGCGAGCGCGAGGAAGCGTCGTTCATCCTCGCGATTCATTACCTGCAGGCGGCGCGGGCCGGCAGGGACGCGCAGGAGCAGGCTGCTTTTGCGAACAAGGCACGCGCGCTTGCACGGGAATTCCTCAAGACCTACCCGGACAGCATGCGCGCGGCGGCGTTGCGGCACCTGCTGGAGAGTCTGCCGGCCGGCAGGTGAGGAGGTGTTACGGGCGTTCGAAAGGAATGTAGCCCGGTAATGCCTTGCACTTCGCCGGCATGCGGGCGGCGATCGCGCTGCGACTCAGCGCAAACGCATTCAGGAGGATCGTGGTCGGCAGATCGGCGGTCTTGTTGTCGACTTGTTGCTCGCCGGAGGACGTGAAATCACCTTCCAGCACGTCGCCGTCATTCGGTTGCGGTCCATCTATCCATTCGAAAATGCCGTAGCCCGACTTCATCTGCAGGATGAAGGAGCCGCATTCGTGGTTCTTCCAGATCACCATGCCTTGTTCAGCAAATGCGGGAGATGCGTACAGGGCACATAGAACAACTGCGGCGGCCGCGGCCACTCGCCTCCCGGCGCGGCGGAACGTTGCGCCGCGCGCGAGCAAGCTGGCCGTTTCGCCGGGGTTCATCCTTCCAGAGCCTCGAACTCCTTGCGCTTCTTGCAGAACTTGGGAATCTTTTTCGCCATCTGCGACTTTGACAGGTCGTACACTTCCGAGTACACCATGGTGGGCTTGCCTTCGGTCGCATTCTCGATCCGCCGCGATCCGAACGCGGTGAGCTTGCCTTCGAAGACATGGCCCACCATCGGGCTCGGTCCGCCGAGAAATTCGAACAGCGCGTAATGCTCGTCCACCTTGAGTACGAAGAAAAAGCAGCTCGGATCGCGCCAGATCAACTCGCCCTTCTGGGTGCCTTGCGGGGTTTCGGTCTGCGCCGCCAGCGAGCCGACACAGAGCAGGCACAGAGCCAGCGCCTGAATAGTTTTGCGCAACATTGGAAATCCTTGCGAGATGTGATGATTGACCCGAACCACGCACGGACTCGCCAGAGCGCGCCGAACGGGAATTCCAAGCCAATGATAACCCGCAGGCTTCGGCACGGGCAAACAAAGGCATATCCGCTGGTGTAACATCCTGTTTCGCACTAGAAACTGCCCGCGGTACCATTCCGGGCGCCGTTCGAAGTCCAGGAGCACTCCCATGAAAGTCATCGACCTGCGCAGCGATACCGTTACCAAGCCGACAGCGGAAATGCGCGCCGCCGTGGCCGCGGCGGACGTCGGCGACGACGTTTTTGGAGAAGATCCGACGGTCAATCGCCTGGAGGCGATGAGTGCAGCGCTGCTCGGTAAGGAATCCGCGATCTTCGTCTGCAGCGGCACCCAGGGCAACCTCCTGGCGCTGCTGTCGCATTGCGAGCGCGGCGACGAATATATCGTCGGCCAGCAGGGCCACACCTACAAATACGAGGGTGGCGGCGCGGCGGTGTTGGGAAGCATCCAGCCTCAGCCGCTCGACTACGAGCCCGATGGCTCGCTCGACCTGGGCCGCGTCGAGGCGGCGATCAAGCCCGACGATCCGCATTTCGCCAGGACGCGATTGCTGTGCCTGGAAAACACCCAGGGCGGCAAGGTACTTTCGCTCGATTACCTCAGGCGCGCGCGTGAATTCACCCGCAGCCGCGGGCTGGGTCTGCACCTGGACGGCGCGCGCATCTTCAATGCCGCGGTGCATCTCGGTGTGCCGGTGACGGAGATGAGCAAACAGTTCGACTCCGTTTCGGTATGCCTTTCCAAGGGGCTGGGCGCGCCGGTGGGATCGGTACTGTGCGGATCGAAGGACCTGATCGCCAGGGCACGGCGCTGGCGCAAAGTGGTTGGCGGCGGCATGCGCCAGGCCGGGCTGCTCGCTGCCGCGGGCATCTATGCGCTGCAACACAACGTCGAGCGCCTGGCGCGGGACCACGAGAACGCGCGCAATCTTGCCGAGGGACTTTCGCGAATCGACGAAGTAAAAGTCGCACCCGGCGGGGCGCAGACCAACATGGTGTACGTCTCGGTCGAGCCGCAGCGTTCGGTGGCGATGCGCGAGTACCTGAAGGAGCGCGGCATGCTGATCAGGGGGCAGGGCAACATTCGTCTGGTGACTCATCTGGACGTCGACCGGCCGGACATCGATCGCTTCGTCAAGACGGTCAAGGAATTTTTTGCAGAGGCGGCATGAAAACAGGGCCGAGGAACGAGGGCCGAGGTTCGAGTGAAAGTCAAAACCGATCCAGCGATCTTACTCGGCCCTCGTACCTTGGCCCTCGAACCTGATCTTTCGAGTCACCAATCACTTAATCGCTTAATCACCTAGTCACTTAATCACTGTTCACTATTCACTGGTTCATCTATGAGCACACAGAATGACGAACGCAACATGGCGGTGTTCTGCGATTTCGAGAACATCGCACTCGGCGTGCGCGAGGCCAAGTACGACAAGTTCGACATGAAGAAAGTGCTCGAGCGCCTGCTGGTCAAGGGCAGCATCGTCGTCAAGAAAGCCTACTGCGACTGGGAACGCTACAAGGAGTTCAAGGCGCCGATGCACGAGGCCGCCTTCGAGATGATCGAAATTCCGCACGTGCGCCAGTCCGGCAAGAACTCCGCCGACATCCGCATGGTGGTGGATGCGCTGGACCTGTGCTACACCAAATCGCATGTGGACACCTTCGTGATCATCAGCGGCGATTCTGATTTTTCTCCGCTGGTGTCCAAGCTGCGGGAGAACAACAAGGAAGTGATC
>CAYNFN010000174.1:0-2226 GCA_964396485.1 uncultured Alcaligenaceae bacterium | reverse complement strand
GGCTGCTGGACGAGCAGGACCTGAACACCGCGCAGGAAAGATTGTTCACTTGATCACGTTGTCGGCCTGAAGGAGAAGGGTCTGTGGGAATGTGATGCCCAGCGCCTTCGCCGTGTTGAGGTTGAGCACGAGGTCAAACTTCGCGGGCCGCTGGACAGGCAGATTACCCGGCTTTTCGCCTTTGAGAATCCGATCCACGTAGATACAGGAACGGCGAATCAGGTCATCGACATCGGGCCCGTAACTGAGAAGAAAGCCAACTTCTGGATGGAACGGGAAAAAGCCAGCGCTCGGCCATCGACGCTTGGCGGCGAGCGCTGCAATCTGGGAGGCGGCGTTGCCTTCAAGCATCGGCGACTGCATCATAAGGACTGCCTGCGCGCGTTCCTTGACCGCACGCTGGAACGCGCGCTCAAGCTCCTCGGGATGTCGTACCTCCAGCGTTATCATCCGCAGACCTAAAGCTCTAGCCGCAACCTCCGTCGCCTTCAGCGGCGTTCGGTCCAGGGAGGCATCCCAGAGGACCGCCACCCTGGAGAGGCCGGGAGTCAACTCCTTGAGCTGCTCAAGCCGTTTCCCGCTGAGCTCGGGCAGATCGAGAAAGAAGCCCGTGACGTTCCCACCCGGCCTGGCAAGACTCGCGGCCCAGCCGTTGGCAACGGGATCACTCTCCAGGTCAACTGCCACAATCGGGATCGTCTTCGTCGCGTTCGCTGCTGCGCGCACGCCCGCTGACGAGCCTGCGAAAATGACGTCAACCTTCAGCTCGACTAACTCGGCCGCATAGCGATGAAGCCGCTCTTCGCTTCCCCCGGCCCATCGTTCTATGTAGAGAAGGTTTCGGCCTTCGACGTAACCGAGATCCCGGAGAGTCTCCAGAAACAACCGGCTGAACCGCGGAACTGGGGGTGCGGGGTTTAAAAACCCGACTTTGAAGGTTTTGCCCGTTTCCTCGGCGTTCACCGAAGGAAGCCAGGAGACGAGGACTGCGAGGACCGCACCAACGAGCAGCCCGCAAAGGCGCATGGCCTTCAGGCCAGAGAGGAAGTCAGACGTTCCTGCGCTGATCATGTTCGTAGCTCCTGCTCACTGACGCGCTGGTGCTTCATGAAATCGAAGGATTGATCGACGTCCTTCCTATTTGACGATTGAAGATGCGACGTTCGGACTATCCGGGTTTACATCCAGAGTACGGGTTTTCGGGATGATAATGAGATCCATATCCTCCATTGGAATTGCACCAAGCAAGACCTGATCTCCCATAACCAAAGCTCCCGCGAATCCGACGCGATTCTTGAAACGCAGTTCGATTGGACCAACGTACGGGACCAGCTTTTTGGAGCCGTCCGCCAAGGTAACTTCCTTGTTGTCGATTGCGTCCAACTTGAGCTGGATTTGAATGTGCTCAGGAATGCAAAGATGCACCGCACCTGAGTCAGCGAGGGCCACGACGTCCACCGGCGCCAGATCCGGAAGCCGGGGATTCTTAAGCAAGACTTTTCCGTTTGCGAGACCCATCCGTTCAAGATACCACCGTCAGTCCACAAACGCATAACGTACCGGCTCATCGACCTGGGTCACTTGGCGTTGCGGTGCACGGTTTCCAAGCTCGCGACATCGCTTCTCTCCTTAAAGCGTGTGTTTTGCCTGCGAAAACGCGCCTCTAAGCATCTGAAATGCCCCTATATTACGACCTTGTTCCGGAGGATCAATGTCATACGCTGGTCCGACCCGGTTCGACACCCGCAGTCAGGGCGACCATCAACGGCAAGAGCGTTGCCGGCAAGTCATTCCCGCGCGACTGGGTCGGACGCAAGAGCACCACCGCGTTTCTCGCATTCAGCGAGACGTGGATAAAGGCTTAACGGCCGTGAAAATCGTGAATATCGTGAATATCGTGAATGCCGTGTCTCGAAGGCAAGGCTTCGTCTCGGGTTTCTTACCTGCGAACTCCTGGCGGCACTAGGTTCTCGAATTCTTCATTTACGATATTTACGACATTCACGACATTCACGACCGAAGGACCACGGCATGTGGGTACCTGAAGGCTGGACGAGCAGGACCTGAACACCGCGCAGGAAAGACTGTTCACTTGATCACGTTGTCGGCCTGAAGGAGAAGGGTCTGTGGGAATGTGATGCCGAGCGCCTTGGCCGTCTTGAGGTTGAGCACGAGGTGGAACTTCGCGGGCCGCTGGACAGGCAGGTTGGCCGGCTTTTCGCCTTT
>CAYNFN010000173.1:0-10947 GCA_964396485.1 uncultured Alcaligenaceae bacterium | reverse complement strand
ACCATCCTGCTGGATACCAGCCGCATGCGCGTCACCGGCAAGGGCTCGGCGGACTTCGGCGCCGAAACGCTCAACCTGCGCATGCGCCCCCAGGCCAAGACCGCGCAGTTCCTGAGCCTTGCCACGCCGATCCAGGTCAGTGGTACGTTCAAGAACTTCAAGATCGGCGTCTCTGCCGGCGACATCGCCGAAACCGTAGGTCGGGTGGCCACTTCGATCATCTGGGTGCCGCTGCAGAAGCTTGCCGGAAAGAAGATCCCGCGGGACGGCAGCGACGTATGCGGTGAGGCGCTCCAGGCGCGGCCCACGCCCTGATCACGCGGCTACTGTGCCTTTGCGGACTGCTCGGCGACCGTGCGCCCGTTGGAGGAAGCGCGGATCTGAAAGGTCGGGCGCGCCGATTTGTCGAGGTAGTACGGCATCATCTTCGGCACCAGCGCAGCGAGCGTTTCCATGCGCTTCGGCGACGCCGGATGCGTGGAAAGGAAATCAAAGCGTGAACTGCTGCCTCCGATTTTCCCCATCTTGTCCCACAGCGATACCGCTGCGTTCGGATCGTAGCCGGCTCTCGCCGCCAGCTCGATACCGATGCGGTCGGCCTCGGTTTCGGCCTCCCTGCTGTTGGGCAGTTCCAGCGCGACCACCGCAGCCATCTGCGCACCGGTGAGGGTCAGATCGCCGTAGCGGCTGGACTGCTGGGTGGCAGCCAGCACTCCCAGCCCCATCTCCATGGCCATCGCACGGGACATCCTTTCCGTGGTGTGCTTCGCCAGCGCGTGCGTGATCTCGTGACCCATCACCTGCGCCAGTTCGTCGTCGGTCGCCTTGAGCTGGTCGATCAGGCCGGTATAGATCGCCATCTTGCCGCCGGCCATGCACCAGGCATTGACGGTCTTGGGGTCGTCGATCACCTTGACACTCCATTCCCAGCTCTGTGTTTCCGGTCGATACTTGATCGCCTGGGCGATCAACCGTCCGGTGATGGTCCGCACCCGCGCGGATACTGCCGGGTTGTTATCGATCTGGCCCTTTTGCTGCAGCGGCTGCAGCATCGCCACGTAGGCCTGCTTCGATTCCGTGATAGCCAGGTCCTCGGAGACCAGCATCAATTGCTGGCGGCCGGTGATCGGATTGGTCTGGCAGGCGCACAGCGCGAGTACTGCGAACGCCAGGGCGAACCATGTCTTGTTCATGGGATGCGGTCCTTTACCCTTATTTCCGGGATTGCAGGAACTGCGTATTGACCCTCGTAACGCCTTGCAGTTCCGTGCGTTGACCCGCTTTGCGGCGCGAACGCACGCAAAAAAAGCCGGCAGCAGATGCCGGCCTGGTTTTCGGCGCAAACGCAGTTCAGCCGTACAGCCTGCTGTGCTTGGGCACCTTGGCCATCAGGTATTCCATCTGGTCCTGCAGGATGCGGCGGTTTTGCAGGATCAGGTGCTCGTAGCGGTTGGGCACGTAGGGGGTGTACAGCAGCGGCATGTCGGCCGACTCCGGGGTGCGCCCGCCCTTACGGATGTTGCAGCCGCGGCAGGCGGTCACCACGTTCATCCAACGGTCCTTGCCGCCGAGATAGACCGGCATCACGTGGTCGCGCGACAGGTCGCGCTCCTTGTACTGGCCGCCGCAATAGGCGCACATGTGGCGGTCGCGGAAAAACAGCGAGACATTGGACAGGTGCGGCTCGGCGTGGTGTTCCTTGGAGAAGTCCACCGCGCCCTTGATGGCAATGATGCTGTGGGTGGACAACTGGGAACGCGCGCCGGTCTTGCGCGACACGCCGCCGTGGTAGGTCGCCACGATCTCGCCGTGCGACCACGCCACCATTCGGCGCGCGTAGTAAGAGATGGCCTCTTCGACCATCAGCCACCGGCTGGGGGTGCCAGCCATATCCACTGCAAGAATCAGGGCCAACTGCGCTCTCCTGGACAGTCCAAGCTCTGACTTATGGTCAGGCTTCGGTTTTAACGCCGGATTCCGGACGCAACTTGTAATCGGAAGGCCGGAAACGCGGCGTTTTCAGGAGTATAGGCAGATCAAACGCAGTTTGGAAGCATCTACGCTGCCTAAGCACCCGTTTATGCGGGTTATTCGCCGGCCCGTCAGGCTGCGGTGGTGGTAACAGAAGCTCTGATCAGGTCCCCGACGCGCGTCGCGGAATCTCATCAGAGTTTCCCCAGGGTCACTTTCTGGATGGTAATGGCGTTGACCGGGCACACCGCCTCGCAGCGGCCGCAGCGGATACACTGGCTTTGGTCAATCCAAAGCCGGTTGTAATAAAGCGAGTCGGTCCCGCCCTTTTCCACTTTGGTATAGCCCACCACCCGTCCCTCGTCGTCCCGCAGCAGCGAAGCGATTTCGACGATGCAGCCTTCAACCGGCTTCACCTTCAGGCACTCGTCGCACAGCACGCACTCCCGGTCCACGATCTCGAACTTGTAGTGGCACAGATAGCAGCGCGATGCCTCTTCCCTTGCCACCGGCTCGGCGAACCCGGTTTCGACTTCCGCCTCGAGCCTCCTGGCCGCAACCGCAAGCGTCGGCATCGGATGGATCGGAATGACGTTCATCTCCGCGGCGCGCCCGGTGGTGCGGCCGCCCGGCAGCTTCGAGCGGAAAGCGGCGCCGATCTGCGCGACCTGCTTTGTGCGCGGCGCGCCCATCAGCCAATCGTCGACCTTGCGCGCGCACTCCTTCGCATGCCCGATCGCCTGGATCAGCGTGGTGGGGCCGAGCGCAAAATCGCCGGCAACGAAAATATTGCGCTGCGCGGTTCGGTGGCCCGTGCCGCTCGCCAGCCAGCCGTCGCGAGCCACCAGCTTCGGCGCAAGCACCGCATCGATCCATCCCGCTTGCGGAAACTGCCCGGTCGCGAGGATCACGGTGTCGGCGCCGACCTCGAGTTCGGTTCCGGGGATCTCGACCGGCGCACGCCGGCCGTCGCGCCCGGGTTCCCCCTGCCGGGTACTCACAATGCGCATGCCGATCACCTTGCCCCGGTCGCCGAGAAAGGCGAACGGAGCGTAATTCGTTTCCAGGTGCCCGCCTTCCTCCAGCAGCTCCTCGAGTTCTCCCGGCAACACCACCATGTCTTCGCGCGCCCGGCGGTAGACGACGCCGACTTGCGCGCCAAGCCGCAGCGCGGTACGGGCGCAGTCGATGGCAGTATAGCCGCCGCCGACCACGATTACTCGCCGGCCGATGTCACGCCTGCCGAACTGGTTCACCTGCAGCAGGAAGCCAAGGCCGTGCTCGATTCCCGTCAATTCCTTGCCGGGCAGCTCAAGCACGTTGGGTCGCAGCGTTCCCGCGGCCAGCACCACCGCGTCGAAGTCTTCCGAGAGCTGAGTCAGCGTGACGTCGGTACCGACATCGACTCCGCAGCGCATGGTCACGCCGGTGGCGGCGATCTGGCGGATCTCGCGATCGATGATCTCGCGCGGCAGCCGGAACGCCGGGATGCCCTGGTTGAGCATTCCGCCCGGAGTCCGGTGTTTTTCGAACACGGTGACGCCGTGCCCGGAGAGCGCCAGTTCACGTGCGGCGGTGAGCCCCGCCACACCGGCGCCGATCACCGCAATTCTCTTTCCGCTGGCGGGAAAATCCGGCTTGAGGACCACTGGCGCGCTGGAACTGAAGTCCGCGGCCGAGCGTTTGGAAAAACAGATCGCCACCGGCTCGCCATTGCCTTCCCAGCCGTGCCGGCAGGCAGCTTCACAAGGCCGCGAGCACACCCGCCCCAGCACCGCAGGAAAGACGTTGTCGCGCAGGTTGATCTCGTAGGCTTCGGCGAACCGGCCGTGGTAGATGGCCTCGAGATAGCCGGGGATGTCGGTGCCCGCCGGACACGCCGCCTGGCAGGGAACGTTCTTCTCCAGCCAGTGTAAATCCTGCGCCGCGGTGCTTTCACCGGCGGCCATGGAAAGTGCGGTGGCGGATTTGAAGTCAGTTCGCAAGATCGCTACTCGTCAGGTCAAAATCAGTATCTCAACGATGAACAAATAAAATTCTCACCGCAGAAGCGCAGAGAGCGCAAAGGGAGGCAGCCATCTCTCTGGCAGAGCGCAGCTGTTCCGCCACATCGTAAGGGACGGTCTTTAGTTTTCGCGAAAGCTTTCATTACGGTCTTGGGCATTCCGAGACAGTGAATTCTATAAAATACGACTGTCAAGCCTAATCTCGGGAAGCCGAGATCCGCTCCCCGAAGATGAGCTAAAGACGGCGTACTTGCGGGAGAGCGCCCATCTTGCGGTCGAGCGTGAGCGTGGTGAGTTCGGCGCGGCGGTAGTCGTCGGCAATCAGGCGGTCGAGCAGGCCGCAGCCCGCGTCGGCCTCCAAGGCGGCGAACACGCCTGCCCCGTTCAGCGGCGCCACCAGACCACTCTTGAGCACGCTGGCAAGCGCGGTGCGTGCATCGGGTTTGGACACGCCGTAGTGATGTTGCAGGGCGACATAGGCCTCGCCGATAACCTGATTCGATGCGAACACCTCGGCATCGTCGCGCTCGATGTGCACGGTCAACTTGCGTACGCAGTGTTCGAAGCCGTCCTCGGGATCCCCGGTCGCCAGGCGAACGAGGATCGAGGTATCAATCCCGAAGCGCGCGGTCATGAGGCTTGTTGCGAAAGGCTTCGAGATCGAAGGTGCCTTTGCCACGGCGCAACTTGCCGCGCAGCGGCGCGAGGCGCGCCCGGTCGACGTGTCGCGCGCGCAAAACAAAACCGTCAGGTCCTTCCTCGAGCTCGATCCGGTCGCCGGGCTTCACGCCCAGCGCCTCCAAGACGCGAGCGGGAAATGTGACCTGACGCTTGGCGGTAATTTTGACGAACATGGTGTCGATCTCCATTCGAAGTACCTTACCAAAACTATATATTGGTAAGGTGAGCGCGTCAAGCCGCGGGCCGATGGAGCGCTGCCTGCAGTTCATGGACGGCTTTCATGAAACCGTCCCGTCCGCCAAAGGTCCCGAGCAGTTCGGATAAAGGGTAGCGTCCCCAATGGCAGCGTCCCCAATGGCAGCGGATTTGAAATCGTGTCGCAAGATCGCTACTCGTCAGGACTCGTCAGGACTCGTCAATCAAAGACAAAAATCTCAACGCAGAGGCGCAGAGGACGCAAAGGGCGCAGAGGAAAGCAAATCGGGAAATAGACAAAATGTCCGAACCGCAGGAATTCGTGGTTGGTCCCACAATTGCCCAGTGGCTCCTTCATGGCGCCCGACACTCGAATTGTGCGGCGCCGACCGGCGTCCGCACCAATGAGTAGTTGGGCTGCGTCACGTTGAATACAACTTCATCCCAATGGTTTCGTCACGCCACAGGGAGTAGTCAACATAGGGTAATGCAACGGTTTGAGCCAGATGCTTTTCACTAAATCGTAGTCGATAGCCGTGACCCACTTCGTCCAGATGCGCTTTGATATCCGCAACACGCAGCATGAACAAATGTATGGTCTTGTCATCAATGATACTGACGACGTGTGCAAAAACGGGCTCAAGCTTGAATCGCTCTGCAAAGTGTTCAAGCTTCTTAAGATGGTCGAACTCTATAACCGTACCCCGAGTCTCGACTGTCTTTGCTTTGTACATGCGCGTTTTGACTGAGACCGCAATTCTATGAGGCGCACGTTCCGCGATTAAATCGGCACCCACGTGATCTACGCACGCGACTTCGAAACCTTTTCTGATTAAAGCGTACGTGACAAGGCCTTCTCCAAAATCGCCGAGATGTTTCGGGGCACGAGTGTTAATCGTCACTTAAGATTCCATGGATGACTGAGCCTAGCGGCGCAACTAGATTTACTGAGAATAACGTAACTGCATGACATTTCCCTCACCCCGACCCCTCTCCCGGAGGGAGAGGGGCAACTAAAACCCTCGCCCTCCGGGAGAGGGTGCCGCGCAGCGGCGGGTGAGGGCAGCAGTCGCATAAGTGCTGTCACGCTGTTATGTAAGACTCAGTAGACATCATGATAAACATCTCCAATACTAGAAACTTGTCTCTGTAGCTTTGAACAAGTTTCCAACAGCATAAACCTCGCAATGTCCGGTCGGGCGGAGCAATTCCTGACGTCCGCCCCCAAGTCTCGTCTTCTCTGCGTTCCTCTGCGTACTCTGTGCCTCTGCGGTGAGATTTTGACGTTGAGGTTTTTCCCTAGAACAACCCGACAACTTTCCCATCCTGCGTGAGGTCGATCTTGGTCGCCGAAGGCACCTTCGGCAAGCCCGGCATGGTCATGATGTCGCCGCAGACCATGACGACGAATTCGGCGCCGGCGGCCAACCGCACTTCGCGGATGTTGATGGTGTGGCCCGAGGGCGCGCCGCGCACCGTCGCGTCGGTCGAAAATGAATACTGGGTCTTGGCAATGCACACCGGGTAATGGCCGTAGCCGTCTTCCTGCAGTTTCTGGATCTGCGCCCTGATCTTCCCGTCCGCGCTGATATCGGCGGCGCCGTAGATCCTGGTGGCGATCGCTCTTGCCTTGTCCCAGAGCGGCGCCGAATCCTCGTAAACAAAGCGGAAGTCGGCGGGAGCGCGCTCGATCAGATCCACCACCGTGCGCGCAAGTTCCTCCGCACCCCGCCCACCCTCCGCCCAGTGGCGTGCCACCACGACCGGCGCTTCGTGGTGCGCCATCTTGCGCTTGAGCAACTCGATTTCCGCCGCCGTGTCGTGGCTGAAGTGATTGATCGACACCACGCACGGCAGGCCGTAGTGGTTGCGCACGTTGTTGACATGCCGCTCGAGATTGGCAATGCCCTTCTCCAGCGCCGCGAGGTTTTCCTTATTCAACTCCTTCAGATGCACTCCACCGTGATACTTGAGTGCGCGCACCGTGGCGACGATGACGCAGGCGTCGGGGCGCAGTCCCGACTTGCGGCATTTGATGTCGATAAATTTCTCGGCGCCGAGATCGGCACCGAATCCGGCTTCGGTCACCACGTAGTCGGCGAGCTTCAGTCCGGCCCTGGTGGCGATCACCGAGTTGCAGCCGTGGGCGATGTTGCCAAACGGCCCGCCGTGGATGATCGCCGGGTTGTTCTCGAGCGTCTGCACCAGGTTGGGTTTCAGCGCGTCCTTGAGCAGCACGGTCATCGCGCCATGCGCATTCAGATCGCGCGCCCGCACCGGCTTCTGCTCGCGGGTGTAACCGACCACGATGTTGCCCAGTCTCTCCCTGAGATCCGCAAGCGACGTGGTCAGGCAGAAAATCGCCATGACTTCCGACGCCGCCACGATATCGAAGCCGTCCTGGCGAGGATAGCCATTCCCGGTGCCACCGAGCGCCACGACGATATCGCGCAGCGCACGGTCGTTCATATCCAGAACCCGCCTCCAGGTGACGCGGCGAACGTCGATCCCCAGTTCGTTGCCGTGGTAGATGTGGTTGTCCAGCATCGCCGCCAGAAGGTTGTTTGCAAGCTGGATCGCATTGAAATCGCCGGTGAAATGCAGATTGATGTCTTCCATCGGCACTACTTGTGCATAGCCGCCGCCGGCAGCTCCCCCTTTCATGCCGAATACCGGGCCCAGGCTGGGTTCGCGCAAACAGATCAGCCCTTGCTTTCCGATCTTGTTGAGCGCGTCGCCCAATCCCACCGTGGTGGTGGTTTTGCCCTCGCCTGCCGGCGTCGGGCTGACTGCGGTGACCAGGATCAGCTTGCCGTCGGGCCGGTCTTTCAGGCTGTCGAGATACTCGAGCGAGATCTTCGCCTTGTAGTGACCGTAGGGTTCGAGGTTCTCCTCGGGGATTCCCAGTCGTTCCATGGCAAGCGCGGCGATGCGCTTGAGTTTGGCCTGCTGGGCGATTTCAATATCGGAAAGCACGAATTCCTCTTCTTCCTTCGCGTAAGCAAAAAAAAACGGCAGAAACCACCTGCCGCTTTCTGCGCCGATTCCCGGTTATCTGGACTTGCCGGTGCGCCCGAGCTCCGGACGGAAGAACGTGGTGCCGCTTGGCCCAACGCCCGCCAGCTGCAGGATAACCTCCTCGTCCTTGGCGCCGTCGAAATGGGCTGCGCCGGCCGGGTGAAGCATGAATCCTCCCGAACGGATCGGCTCGGTGTTCTCCGGATCGAATTTCTCGCCGGTGCCGGTCCACCAGGTGCCCTTGATCACGGTGGCGAGCCGGTCTTCGGGATGGAAGTGCGGCATGCTCATGATGCCGGGCGAAAATTTGACCCGGATGACGTAGGTGCCGGGCTTGGACGGATCGCCGTAGACGATCATCCGGCCGATGCCCGGAATGCCCGGATACTCCTCCCAACGCTCCTCCCCGGCCTGCAGCCGCGCAAAGCCCTTTTCGTCGATCTTCAGGTCGGCGTGCAGCAGAGCGGACGGGACGACCAAGGTGGCGGCAAACAAAGCCGCGGAAGCAAAATGGCGCGTGCGGTTCATGACGGACCCTTTCGGAACGTTTTCCTGTCGAAGTCTAATCCAAGTAGTCGATCGCCAGATGCGCCAGCGAGCGCACCCCCAGCACCAGTGCAGATTCATCCACGAAGAAACGCGGTGAATGGTTCGGTGCCGACTGTTTGCGGTCGGTGCCCCTGGGCGTGATGCCGAGAAAATAGAAAAAACCCGGAATCTTCTGCTGATAGTAGGAGAAGTCCTCGTAGCCGGTAATCTTCTGGCCGACGAAAACCTTGTCCGCACCCGCCACGCGCTGCAGAGTCGGCACCATGCGCTCGGTCAACGATACGTCGTTCACCGTGACCGGGTAGGCGTTGTCGAAATGCACCTGCGCGCTCGCCCCCGCACTCCTGGCGATCATCTCCACAGTATTGCGAATTCGCGCGTGAATGTCCGCGCGCATGTCCTCGTTGAACGTGCGCACCGTGCCCAGCATCTCCACCGTTTCCGGAATGATGTTGTCTCTCACCCCGCCCTTGATCGCGCCGATGCTCACCACCGCCGGCTCCAGGCTTACGTCCACCTGGCGGCTGACGATGGTCTGCAACCCGAGCACGATCTGCGATGAAATCACGATCGGGTCCACTCCGCGCCACGGCAGCGCGCCGTGGGTCTGGCGCCCGGTCACCGTCACCCGCATGCGATCGGAGCTGGCCATCGCCGGACCGGGTCGATAGGCAATTGTGCCGGCCTCGACGCCGGCGAACACGTGCAGGCCGAAAATCACCTCGGGTTTCGGATTCTCCAGCACGCCCTGCCTGATCATCAGCGCCGCGCCGCCGTCCTCGCCCGTCGGCGGGCCTTCCTCGGCAGGCTGGAAGATGAATTTGATGCTGCCGGCAAGTTGCTGCTTCATGCCCGCCAGCAATTCGACCACGCCCATCAGGATCGCGACATGGCAATCGTGGCCGCAGGCGTGCATGACGCCGACTTCCTGGCCATTGAAATTGGCGCGGGTCCTGGAGGCAAATGGCAGATCCACTTCCTCCGTTACCGGCAGCGCGTCCATGTCCGCACGCAACGCGATGACCGGCCCCGGACCCGGACGGCCGCTATCCAGCAACCCGACCACGCCGGTGTGCGCGACCCCGGTCTGCACCTTCAGTCCAAGCGCTCGCAGATGCTCCGCAACAACGCCGGCGGTGCGGACCTCGCGGTTGGAGAGTTCCGGGTGCTGGTGCAAATCCCGGCGCCAGGCAATGACTTTGGATTCGAGCGCCGCCGCGCGTACGTCTATCTGTGCGCCGGGGTCGAATTGATCGTTCATCGTCAGGGTTTCACGAACTTGAGCGTCATGCGATCACTTTCGCCGATGGCGAGATACTTCGGTTTCTCCGCGTCGGCGACATCGCGCAGGTTCGGCGGCAGCGTCCAGACCCCCCCGGGATAGTCCGCTCTGTCCTTCGGATTGGCGTTGATATCGGACTTGCTTTCGAGCATGAAGCCGGCTTTCTGCGCAGTCTCGATGACCCAGGCTTCGGTCATGTAGCCGGAGTCGATCTGACGCTGGAAGGGAGTGCCGGGTTTGGCGCGATGGTCCTTCACGCCCAGTATTCCTCCCGGCTTGAGCGTGTCGTAAAAGGCCTTGAACATGGCGTCGGCGTTGCCCGCCTTGGCCCAGTTGTGCACGTTGCGAAACGTGAGAACCATGTCCGCCGAGCCCTTCGGAGCAATGTCGACGTATTCGGGCGCCAGCAACGCCGTCTTGACGACCTTCCCATACAGGTCCGGCCTGCCGGCCAGCATGGCGTCGAAGCCCTTTTCCCGCTCAATGAGGAAATCCGGTGCACCCTTGGTCTGCGTGGCGAACCAGGCAGCGTAATACTGGCCGCCATCTTTCAGCACCGGAGCAAGAATCTCCGTCCACCAGCCTGCGCTGGGCCAGACTTCCACCACAGTCATGTCCGGCTTCAACCCGAAAAACAGCAGCGTTTCCTTAGGATGGCGGTATTTGTCGCGTGCCTTGTTGGCATCCGAGCGTTGGCTGCCGGTCATGGCCCGATCGATCAACGCCTCGGCATCCTGCGCCTGGGCCGACGCGACCATCGCGCCGGCGGCGAGTATCGGCAACAACAGCGCACGGAATACAGATTGCAATACCTGCTTCATGAGTCTCCTCCTTCGTTATCTTTTTTTGGTGGTTGCTACCCGCCTAGCGGCGGTTGTTTTGACGATACTCGAGATCCTGCCGCTGGATCTCGATCGACAGGTCGCGCGCCCGCTCCTCGCGTTCAAATGACAGCGCCGACCTCGGCAACGGCGGCGCCGGTTCCTGCCGGTGTGCACTCGCCCGCTGGGATTCGAGCAGTCGCCGCCACTGCCCATCTTTGAAGCGTTCGACCTGCAGCCGCTCGGCGGCGGATTGCTGCTCATTCTCCAGCCTTGCAGCGGGCAGTTCCGCGGGGGGATCGGACTCGCCGGCGCTGACCGGCGGGGCATCCTCGAGCAACTTTCGCAACAGGTTGGCGCGCTCGATGCGATTGGCGGCTTCGTCCGCCGCAACCGGTCCGGTGGCGACGGCCATAAGCAGCAA
>CAYNFN010000172.1:0-6112 GCA_964396485.1 uncultured Alcaligenaceae bacterium | reverse complement strand
ATTCGCGATGCCGAGGTCATCCAGCAGCTTGAGGAGTTCGCCGACCTGCATGTCGTGCTCGACCATGCCGTCGCTGTATTCGTCCTGACCGGAGATGCCGCGGTGCTCCTTCTTCACATGGGTGCGGAAGTGCATGCGCGTGCCATTCCACCAGCAGAAAAAAGGTTTGCCGGCCTTGGCCTGACGCGTGATGAAATCCTTGGCGGCGGCGACCGTTTCCTCATCGATGGTTTCCATGCGCTTCTTGGTCAGCGGGCCGGTGTCGTTTATCGTCTGGCCACCTTTGCCGTCGGACTTGACGTGCAGGACGCCGCGCGGGCCGAACTTCTTCCGGAACTCCGGGTCCTTCGGGTAGTCGAGGTTCTCCGGCTCCTCCTCGGCGTTGAGGTGGTAGAGGTTGCCGAGGAACTCATCGAAACCGTGCATCGTCGGCAGATGCTCGTCGCGGTCCCCCTGATGGTTCTTGCCGAAATGGCCGGTGGTGTAGCCGAGGCTCTTCATGACCGTGGCCATGGTGACGTCGGTCTTCTGCCAGCCTTCTGTCGCGCCGGGTATGCCGACCTTCGTCATGCCGGTGCGGACGGGGACGGAGCCATTGATGAAGGCTGCGCGACCCGCAGTGCAGCTTTGTTGTCCGTAGTAGTCTGTGAAGGCCACGCCTTCCTTCGCGATGCGGTCAATGTTCGGCGTCTTGTAGCCCATCATGCCGCGGTTGTTGTGACTGATGTTCCAGGTGCCGATGTCGTCGCCCCAGATGACGAGGATGTTGGGCTTTTTGCTCGCGGCCTGGACGGCGTTTCCGAATATCGGCACTGCCATGACCAGGAACAGGATGACCCTCAGTATTACGGCTGATTTCTGTTTCATGCGGATGCTCCCTTGAGGTTGCTGAAATGCCGCACCCAGCGCAAGGCTGGGCACGGAGGTGAAATGTTGTCTGCGTACGGTTTACATGCCGGCGTCCTTATCATCGTTAATTTCTCAGTCTGGCTGGAACATTATCACTTCGGGAACATCAGCGTCACCGCAAAGCGCAAGCCCCACTCCGGGCCGCCGGTCGGGGCTTCGAGGTAGTTCCGATAGCCAACGGCGAAACTCACCGGCTGTTTGCCGAACTTCACCAACTGGCTGACGATCGCATTGACGGGCACCGTCCACTGCTCGCCTTCCCAGTCGTAGGTGGATTCGCTGTTCAGCGTGAAGGTGGTAATGCTCTTCGTGGTGTAGGAGAGGAACGGTTGAAGGAAGGTGGCGTTCACATCCGCTCGATTATCATTGCCAGCGAATGACCAGAGGTGATTGGCGAGCGCGCCATAAGTCCAGCCGTTCTCCTGCTTGAGCACAACCGCTGTAGGGCCGATCCCCCATTTTTCAGTGCCCAGCGCATCATCACTCGCGGTCGGCAGCAGAAACACCGGCCCCGCTCCCCAGATCCAGCCGCCAGTGGTCGGCGCCTTGGGCGAGAAAAACAGGCTCTGCACAATGTCGCCAACACCTGAATGATCGCTGCCGCCCGCGACCGGGGAATCTGCGTCTATGATCGGAACGATGGTGCGCGAAATGATATTCCAGTCCTGATTCAGCGAAATCGGGATGACCGGCTGGATGTTGAGAATGGAACGATCCGCATCCGCCGAACCGATGCCGGTGTCCCAATTGTATTGGAACGGAACCTGAATCAGCGCCGCCACCGGATTGGAAAGCTGCTTCGCCAACTCAGCTGCGTCGTCGGCGGCGGCATTGCCCGAATAGGCGAGTGTCGCCAATGCGGTGAGCAGTCCGGCGGGGAGGGTTTTAAGTGAGTGCATGGTTTTCATTCTCCAGTTCAGTTTCCGTTTTAGTTTCAGTGTGCGTGCATGTCAATGACGCCTGTCTCGGCCAGCACATGGGTGGCCAGTTTGAAGCAGGCGTCCGAGTCGGCGCAACTGGACGGCGTGGCCGCCTGTTTTGTCGTCGTATCGCGACGGTACACCGTCTTGCCCTGCTTGATGGTTTCGATCACCTTGATCTGGTCGATCTTCAGTGGGTCAACGGTCAGCGGGTTCTGATGTTTCAGTTTCACGGCGTGTACCAGATCGGCGAGGTGTAGGCGCGCTCCTGGATGCTCGCCGGCACGTCCTTCGGCAACGCCACCTTGAAGATCTTCGCGTCGAAGGTGGTCCAGCGCGGCGTCGGGATCTCGATCACCCGCACGTAGTAGAAGGCGCGCTGCTTCGCGTCGAAGGCCGGGTCCTGCCAGTGGGCGCTGAGCATCGGCGTGCCGATGGCGTTGGTGTAGCTCGCTTCCTTCACGTTCACGGTATTGCCCACCGGCGGGAGCTTCCCGTCCTTGCCCGGCTTGCGGCTGCCCGACCAGGCCACATCAAACACCTTTTCCTGCGTCTTGCCGGCGGCGTCCAGCCAGCCCTTGACGATCTGTACGCGGTCGAGGTTGGCGCCGTCCGGATCGCGCACCGCCTGCACGAGGAACGCCGGCGCCTTACCGGCGGGGGCGGCCTTCAGGTCGCCGCCCATCGGCACGCCGCGCTGGTAGCCCTGCTCGGCAAAATCGGAGCGCTCGAGATCGCGGGCAGCGAAGTCGAACCCACCGAAGACCCGTACGCGCAAGCGCGTGCCGGTGGTCGCGTAGACCTCCTTGCGCGCCATCGCGTCCCACAGCGCCTCGCGCGTGTTCTCGCGCGCCCACACCGCCGCCAGGCCCGCGGAACTGACTTGACGCGCAAACATCTGGTTGCCCTTCGGGGCAGGCCGCCCGGCGATCACCTCGTCGAAGCGGATCGGGTCGGCCGAGGGCTCCAGCGCTACCACCTTGCCGAAGTAATTGTCCTCGGTGGTCGTGGCAAGCGACGTGTGGGAGTCGGTCGAGCCGATCATGCCGAATTTGAACGGGTTGACACCGAGCTTCACTTCGTACGCGAGGCCGCGCTTGAGCGCCTCGCGCGCGTACTCGCGCGGCAGCATGTCCCTGGTCTTCGGCTGGGGGCCGAAGCTCGCCTTGTCCCAGGTCTCGAAGTTGGCAAACTCGTCGCGGGTCGAGAGCAAGGGATGCGTTTCGCCGTCGCCCTTCATCTGCGTGACTTCGACGAGCGGTTCCCAACGACGGCGGCGCTCGGCGTAGTCGCGATCGAGCGGTTTCTTGGTGGTCATCGTGACGTCGTCGAACATGAGCCCGTTCGAGAGGTTGCCGTTGTGCGGGATCGCGAGGACCTTGCCGCCGGTCTTCTTCTCGTAGGCCGCCATCCACTCCCAGAGCTTCTCGGGGTCCACCGTGTCGTCCCGCGAAATCGGGATGACCTGATTGGCCTTGTCCTGGGCATCGCGGAACACCACCACGCGGTGGAGATTGTTGCCGTTCGGATGAGCGCTCCACTCAAAGCCGATGAGCGCGGTGAAGCGCCCCGGCTCGTTGAACTGGTCGGCGGTCTTGGTGATGTGCTGCCACGCAGGAACGATGAGTCGCTTCTCTCCCGCCAGCGGATTCTGGTTCTTCGCGCCGGCATTCAACCAGAGATCGTAGGCCTGGTCCGGCTTGCCGGCCTTTACGAGCTCGTGCAGCTTGCGTCCAAATTCGGTCTCCAGGATGACCGGATCCGACTTCGCGATGGCCGGTGCGGCGCCCAGGCTCTCCGCGTGATCCGCGACGACCAGGAAGTCGAGCGGGCGCGGAAGCTTCGCCAGCAGCCCGGTGCTCGACTTGACTGTCTCACCGCGCGCAAAGCGGTAAGCCTCTTCGGGTCCGAGCGTGTTGCCGATCATGCCCGCGTCCGTCGAGTAAGACGTATGCAGGTGCGTGTCGCCAAAGAACACGCGATTGGGAAATTTCTGCTCCGGATAGGGCGAGTACTTGCGCTTCCCCGGATGCGCCGAGGGAACGTCTTCGTCAGCGAGGACGGAGCCCGTGTGCGCCAGCGCTGCGCATATCGCCACGACAAGAATGCTGCTCGTTTTCATGATGGTCTCCTTTATCGTGGGCCGTCGGGCCGGCGCGTGCAGGCGGGATAAACCTTGCCTTCGATCTCGAACCGGGCCTCGTTGCCGTGGTTCCAGAAGGTGATGCGCCCCTCCTGGTACTTGGCTCCCGAGGCCGCGGGTACCTGTGGCAATACCACCGTTCGATCGGGCAGGACGAGTCCGACCTCGCCGGGGCCCATGCGGACGAGGAACTCGACGTCGTCGCAAGCGAAGACCAGGGTTTGCGAGGGCGGTGGGGCCGCGCCTGTGCCCGCGGCCGGGCCCGGGATCGATTCGACCTGCACGTCGACCGAGCTTGGGTTTCCGCCGGTAATGACCGGGTAGGCCTGGGTCGAGGTCCAGCGCAGGGCTCCTTGCGGGTCGAGGACGCGGGCCCGGACCGTATAGCGATGCCTGGGTTCGATGCGGCCGGTCTCGACTTCAATCACGAAAGGAATGGGCACCTGATTGCGCTCGATCGTGATCCTGCTCTCCCCCAGCATCGTCGCCAGTACGTCCGCCTTGCTCGTGTCCTCGAGCGTCACGATCACCGTCGAGCCCGGAGCCAGGGCAATACGCTCGCGGTAGCTGACCGTCCCGGTGACGCGCGTTGCTTCGGCCGTGCCTGAAGTAGTCGTGCCGGACTTGTCGAGCGGTTGCCCCGCCATTTGCACCAGGCGCAGCAGCGGTTCGCCGTACGCGCCGCGGAGGTGAAGCAAGCCGTTTGCATCCACCGAGTAGCCGCGCACGGCCTCGACCGCATTGAGGAATTTCTGCTCCTGATCCATCAAGGCCGGCACGCAGGCGCGTTGGGTCGTGGCCAGCTGGCCAAATTTGAGAACCTCGCCTTCGAAAGTCGCCGCACCGGTGAAGCGATTGCAGCCGGTGCTGCCCGAGACGCGCCCCGAGGCATCGAAGCTGATCGTCGTTTGCGCACGGTCGATCACGCCGCGACCGGCGATGTCTTCGACCAGCCACGCCATCCCCTCGATGCCGACGCTCGCGCTTTGCGCTTGCGCTGCACCCGTCAGTAAAACGAACGCGGCAGCAGCGAGCGTGGCCGTGAAGGTCATCAGAACTTGAACACGGCCTTGAGCCATACGATGTCGCCCTCGAGCCGGTTCTTGGTCTCGATCTCGTGCAGCCATTTGAGCTCTGCGATGGTGTCGTGCTTGCCGATCTTGCTGACGTACGAGCGCGCGGGCCCGACCCCGACAGACTTGCCCTTGAAATCGCCCAAAGTCGCACCGGAACCGCCGTCCCCCGTCACCTGCTGGTAATAGTACGCGGACACGCCTGCGCCGCCGAGGCCGCCGAACAGCGGAAAATGCTGGGCGAGCGTACCGTCCAGGTGGGCCTGCGTTCCCGACTTGTAGTTCGTGTCCTTGTTCTCGGTGTTCAAGTCGAATCCGGCGAATGCCGAGGCTTCGACGTTGTAGTTCAGCATGAGCGGCATCAGCACGATATCGCCCAGGGCGTCGGTACTGCTCGACAGCGCTGTTCAGTTGCGCAGGCCAGCCGCTAACAGCGAGACTTCAGCCGGCGCGGTGCAGCGCGTTGACCAGCGAGAAAGTGAGCAGCGCAACCGTGAGCATGATGCCGAAGTAAATCATGTCGCGGCGCTTGAAGCGCGCGCCTCGCTTGCGCTCGACGCGATCCAGCAGCCAGCCTGAAAAGAAATACAGGCCGATGCCGATTACCGTGAAGTAGAGCAGGTCCATCCTATCGTTTGACGCTGTGCCGGATTACGGATTGGCTTTCAGGTACAGGATAATCTTGCGGCGGATCTCCGCGTTCGGCTGCTTGTAGAACATGTAAACGCCGGGTACCCAGGCCTGCGTATTGGTGATCCAGACGTCGAGCGCGGCTTCGGTCCACTCCATCCCTTTGAGCGTCTTCAGCATCGTCGACGAATAGCCAAATCCTTCGACGCTTCCCGCGGGGCGCCCGATGATGCCGCGCAGATGCGGCCCGAAGGGCGGGGCGAAGGCGACGGGCTCGACGGCTGCTCCGCCATGCGCGTTCACCGGTGCCATGACGGGGTCCGCGATCAGCCGCACCGGAAAATCACGCAGCGTCGATCCCGGTGCCTGGTGCAGCGCCAGCCGGACCGACGATCTTGCAGGCGCGCGCGCGCCGGCCTGCTGCGAAACGCTGCCGT
>CAYNFN010000171.1:0-6704 GCA_964396485.1 uncultured Alcaligenaceae bacterium | reverse complement strand
CTTCGACACTGCCGCTTTCCACGGTGGACGAATACGCGCAGACGCTTTTGGCGCAGCGCATTTCCACCACCAGCGGCGTGGCACAGGTGCAGGTGCTTGGATCGCAGAAGTACGCGGTGCGGGTACAGCTCGACCCCAAGGCGCTGGCCTCGCGCGGCATCGGCATCGACGAAGTCGCGGAAGCGATCAGCCGCCAGAACTCCAACCTTCCAACCGGCACGTTGTTCGGGCAACACCGCGCCTACACGGTGGAAACCAACGGCCAGCTCGCCAACGCCGCATCGTTCCGCCCGGTCGTGGTGGCCTACCGCAACGGCGCACCGGTGCGTCTGGGTGAACTCGGCCGGGTGGTGGACGGGGTCGAGAACGACAAGCTCGCCGCCTGGTACAACGACGAGCGCAGCATCCTGCTGGCGATCCAGCGCCAGCCCGGCACCAATACCATCGAGGTGGTCGATTCGATCAAGAAGCTGCTGCCCACCTTCCGGGCGCAGGTGCCGCCCGGCATCAGCATCGAGATCCTGTACGACCGCTCCCAGTCCATCCGTGAGTCGGTGGATAACCTTCAGTTCACGCTGGTGCTGGCGCTCGCCCTGGTGGTGCTGGTGATCTTCCTGTTCCTGCGCAACCTCTCCGCCACGCTGATCCCCAGCCTGTCGCTGCCGATGTCGGTCGTCGGCACGTTCTCGGTGATGTACCTGATGGGGTTCAGCCTCGACAATCTTTCCCTTATGGCGCTGACGCTGTGCGTTGGCTTCGTGGTTGACGACGCCATCGTCATGCTGGAGAACATCAACCGCCACCTCGAAATGGGCAAGTCGCCGATGCAGGCAACGCTCGACGGCGCGCGCGAGGTCGGCTTCACCATCGTCTCCATGACGCTGTCGCTGGCCGCGGTGTTCATTCCGGTGCTGTTCATGGGCGGCGTCCTCGGCAGGCTGCTGCACGAGTTCGCCGTTACCATCATGGCGGCGGTGCTGGTGTCCGGCTTCGTGTCGCTATCGCTCACGCCGATGCTTTGCAGCCGCTGGCTGCGCTCCGGAAAGCTGGAGACCCACGGCCGCATGTACCGCTGGAGCGAGCGCGCGTTCGACGCCATGCGCGATTTCTACGAAGTCACGCTGCGGTGGGCGATGGCCCGGCATCGCCTGGTCATGGTGATGTTTGTGGCGGTGTTCGCGATCACCGCGTATCTGTTCGTCAGCATTCCGAAGGGATTCCTGCCTAGTGCGGATACCGGACAGCTGCTGGCCTTCACCGAGGGGGCACAGGACATCTCCTTCGACTCAATGGCGGAGAAACATCGCCTGGCCGCCAACATCATTCGCGCCGACCCGAACGTCGAGGCGGTCATGGCGTTCATGGGTCCGTCGTCTTCCGGCTCCAGCCAGACGCTCAATCTGGGCCGCATTTTCGTGCGCCTGAAGCCGTACCAAGAGCGCCTCCCCGCCGACCAGATCATCCAGGAACTGCGTCCGAAACTCACCGCCATTCCCGGCATGAAGGTGTACCTGCAGAACCTGCCGTTGATCCGCATCGGCGGCAGGCTCACCAAAAGCGAATTCCAGTACACGCTGCAGGACGCCGACACGGCAGCGCTGTACCACTGGGCGCCCATACTTGAAGACAAGCTGCGCTCGATGCCGGACTTCCAGGACGTCAACAGCGACCTGCAGATCACCAATCCGACCGTAAAGGTTGAAATCGACCGCGACAAGGCGTCCACGCTCGGCGTCACCGCCGAGCAGATCGAGGACGCGCTCTACAGTGCCTATGGTTCGCGCCAGGTTTCCACCATCTTCACGCCAAGCAACGACTACTGGGTGATCCTCGAGCTGGCGCCGCAGTACCAGGCCAGCCCCGAGGCGCTGTCGCTGCTGTACGTGCGCTCCAATTCCGGCGCACTGGTGCCGCTCGCCGCGGTGGCGAAGATCGTCGGCGGCGTCAGCCCGCTCACTATCAGCCATCAGGGCCAGCTCCCGGCCGTCACCATTTCCTTCAATCTCAAGCCGGGAGTTGCGCTTTCGCAGGCGATCGCGCAGGTGAATGCCGTGGTCGCGGAGCTGCGCATCCCGCCGACGGTGGTCGGCAGCTTCCAGGGTGCGGCGCAGGCGTTCCAGTCGTCGCTGACCGGAATGGGGCTGCTGCTTCTGATGTCGGTATTCGTGATCTACCTGATCCTCGGCATCCTTTACGAGAGCTACATCCACCCGATCACGATTCTTTCGGGATTGCCCACGGCGGGATTTGGCGCGCTGCTGACGCTGCTGCTATTCAAGATAGATCTCAATTTGTACGGATTCGTCGGGCTCATCATGCTGATCGGCATCGTCAAGAAGAACGCGATCATGATGATCGACTTCGCCATCGAAGCCCAGCGCAGCGAGGGCAAACCGCCTGCGCAGGCCATCTTCGACGCCTGCCTGATCCGCTTCCGGCCGATCATGATGACCACCATGGCGGCGCTGATGGGAACGCTGCCGATCGCGCTGGCAATCGGAGCCGGCGCCGATGCGCGCCAGCCGCTCGGGCTCGCGGTGGTCGGCGGGTTGATGGTCTCCCAGATCCTGACGCTCTATATCACGCCGGTGATCTACCTCTATCTGGAGAACGCGCGTGTCTGGTACGCGAACCGGCGCACGCGCAGGCTGGAGACAGCGCGCGCGACCGGCATGACATGATGGCCCGGACGCGTCCCGTCCACGACCGGTCCGGAATACGCACAAAGGAGCGTGATGCGATGGCAGAAACCGAAGTGATTACCGGCGACACCGGGGCGTTCGCAAAGGCCCCGGATCCGTCGCTCACCACCACCACCCACATCATCTACGGGTTGCACGCGCTGAGCATCCTGATCGGCCTGACCAGCGCGATCACCGTCGTCGGCGCCTTCGTTTTCGGCATCCCCTCGATCATCGCCGTCATCATCAACTACGTGAATCAGGCGAATGCCCGCGGCACGTTCCTCGAATCCCACTTCCGCTGGCAGATCCGCACTTTCTGGTTCGCGCTGCTGTGGATACTGATCGGGGTCGTGCTATTCCTCACGATCATCGGCATCCCTCTGGCGTGGGCCGTAGTCGTCGGCGCGGGAATCTGGGTGATCTACCGCATCGCGCGTGGCTGGCTGACGCTGCAGGACCACAAACCGATGGTGTTTTAGCGCGCCCCTGCTTCGCCGCAGCTTTGCCGCCGCCGGGCCGGCCCGGATTCTTCCCCTGACGCACCTGCGAGGGTATCCGGGCGCCCCTGCCAGAATCCCACAACAACAAACCATGCGACCGGTCTCGATCCTTCTTGCAACGGCGCTTTGCGCGCCACTCTGTGCCGCGGCGGCCGACTGGCTCGTCATCGCGTCCGATCACTACCAGGTGACGATGGTGGACCGGCAGAGTTTCCGGCGCGACGGCGACCACTCCGAGGCGTGGGTGATGACGAACCATGACCGGCCGGTCAACGCACCCGGGCTCGATCGTTTTTACCAATCGCAGCGCATCCACATGCTTTTCGACTGCGGCAAGCGCCTGCTCGGCACGGATCAGCGCGTACTCCACAGCGGCGCGCATGGCCACGGAAGCGTGGTAGCGAACGAGCAGGTAACGCCCGATGCGTTGCGCATGGCCGCGCCGGAGACTCAGCTGGAAACGATGCTGCTGGACATGGCCTGCGCGGCCTGACTCGCGACGATCAAGAACAGAAACCGAAAATCCCACCACTTCGTGGTGAGCTTTGATAAAGGGCTCCCGGAGAACCCTTCATTCACCCCAAACCAGCATGCAGCTCCCGCAGGAAAACGCGGATGCGCTTGGCATTCTGGCCCAGATCGCTGCGCCCGACCCGCGACTTGGAACGCACGTCCACCTTGCTGCCGGCGCCGTCCGCGACGATCCGTACCACGACATCGTCCGTGAAGCCGTAGAGCATGCTGGTGTGGGTGGCCTCGATCCGCCCTTCAGCGGCGTTCACGTCGACCACCTTCAGCTTCATGGCGCGCAGCGCCGCCTCGGCGGCCGCAAAAACCTTGTCCTTTTCCGATGGAATGATCAGCGTCATGAGTTCGGGATAGGCCTGACGCTGCTGCTCGGCCACCTCCGGTCCGTCGTATTCCACCGTGTGGTCGCCCTCCTTGCGCAGCGCCATCACCGCGACGAACTTCGGCGGATTCTTGACGTCGGTGGTGATGTCGTGGATGTAGGGATGCGCGTCCAGTGTCTGCTTCCAGTTCCACGGGATGTACGCCGTCACCGTGCCGACCACGAGTCCCAGCAGCCCGGTCACCAGAACTTGCCGTGGTTTGCCCCTGGCGAAGATCAGGCCGATGATCGACAGCAGCACCGCCGCGAGCGCGCCAAAGAAAGCCCAGCGGATGATCATGAAGCCGGTGCGGAAATGCCACAGATCCACCCGGTAGCCGATTCCGGACAGTACCGCCCCCGCCGCGCATGCCACAGCCAGAACCAGCCCGATGACCGTCAGCCACCCGGCAATCGGTTTGGCGGAAACGCCCGAGGTTTGTTTTGTGTTCATATCCTCCTCCTCCTTGCTCAAATTGAAGTACGCCGGCAAATGCCGGTGCCTGGCCTCGAATTCGGAGAGCATTCTAACCCCGCGGGCAATGATGCGCGGAGGGCATAGATGCTATGGCAGCGCGCCGCCTTCCCTCGCGGCAGCTCCGACATTAGATTGAACGTGTAACCGGTGCAGGTGCGCCGGCATCAAACGATCTGGAGGTCGATCATGAAAGACGTACTCAGCTTTCTCGGCAAGGCGCTCGAAATGGTTCGCCCGAAAGGCAAGGCTGCACCGGCAGCAACGCGGCGCGAATTGCGCGGCGCGGCCGGCGATCTGCGCAACATCTATGCGCGCAACTGGAGCGACCGGGGTCACCTGTAATCTCCGCCTGCCTGCTCTTCATCTCCGCTGTCTCCTTGCAGGTATCCGAGGGCCTTCGCGGCCCTCTTTTTTTGTCCGGCCTCTGCGACGACCTGCAGCCGTGCATCGAACGCGGAAGGCAACGCCGGAACGCGATTCGCATGCTCATTCGCACCGGCCGCGCCGTCCGAAACACCTCGATTCCGCCGCCATTCCCGGGCAGAATCGCAATCCTCCGCCCGCCATGAACTCCGCCTTTTTCGCACTGGCCGCCGCCGCGTTCGTTTCCGGCGCCAACCTGCGGCTCTTCGACGCGCTGCTGCCGACTGTCGCCGAGGACTTCGCGGTTCCGGTGACGACCGCTTCGGTCGTCGTGACTGCGTTCACGCTCGCCTACGGATTATTCCAGATCGTTCACGGCCCGCTCGGCGACCGCGTCGGCAAGCTGAGGACGGTTGGCGGCGCGGTGCTGATCGCCGCGGTGGCTTCGCTCGGCTGCGCCTTCGCGCCGTCCCTGCATGCGCTCACGTGGCTGCGTTTCGCCACCGGAATCGGCGCCGCCGCCATCGTGCCGCTGTCGCTCGCCTGGATCGGCGACAACACGCCTTACGAAAAACGCCAAGCCGCGCTCGGCCGCTTTCTCGGATTCGTCCTCCTCGGGCAGATCCTTGGTCCCGCGTTCGGCGGCGCGCTGGCGGAGTTCGTGAGCTGGCGCGAAGTGTTCTACGTGCTCGCCGCCGTGTTTCTCGGCGTCAGCGTGGTGCTGTTTGCGGAGGACCGCAAGGCGCGCCGCCTGCCGGCCCCAGCGCGCACGCGGACCGGCGTGCTGCGCGCCTACGTCGACGTACTGAGCGACCGCTGGGTGCGCACCGTGATGCTCACCGTGTTCCTGGAAGGCGGCCTGTTTTACGGCGCATTCGCCTACGGTGGCGCATATCTCAAGGAACGTTTCGATCTGTCCTATTTGATCATTGGGGCGCTGCTGGCCGGCTTCGGCCTCGGCGGCGTGATCTACAGCCTGCTGGTGCGCCGGCTGCTGGCGCGGCTGGGAGAAAAGGGTTTCGTCCTGGCCGGCGGCCTGATTCTGTTCGTTTGCTTCCTGGCGCTGCCGCTGCTTCCGGTGTGGCAGGCGACGGTGCCCATCTTCATCGCTTCCGGATTCGGCTTCTACATGTTTCACAACACGCTGCAGACCAAGGCCACCGAGATGGCGCCGCAGGCGCGCGGCACCGCGATCGCGGTTTTCGCGTTCAGCCTGTTCATGGGCCAAGCGAGCGGCGTCGCGGCATACGGCCTGCTCATCAGCGCTGTCGGCTACCAGTGGTCACTTATGCTGGCCGGTGTCGGCTTGCTTGCGCTCGGCCAGTGGTTTGCCGGCCGGGTCAGGTCTCACGCCGGAAAGACCTGAGCCGGACCAATCCGCCCGCGTAGGTGCAGGTTCGAGGGCCGAGGACTGAGGTCTGAGGTTCGAGGACTGAGGACTGAGGACTGAGGTCTGAGGTTCGAGGACTGAGGACTGAGGACTGAGGACTCAGGTTCGAGGACTGAGGACTGAGGGCCGAGGACTGAGGCTCGAGGACTGAGGACTGAGGGCCGAGGACTGAGGACTGAGGTCTGAGGTTCGAGGTCTGAGGTTCGAGGTTCGAGGTTCGAGATTCGAGATTCGAGGTCCGAGTCCTCAGATTTTACTGGTCACTGGGCGAGTCTCAGCGTTCGTAGGACACTTTTTTGACGTTGAACTGACCAATGCTCAACAACCAATGAACACGAAAAAGCAAATCAAGAAAGTCTGCAAAGCAAGGCAGGACGCGGATTTCGGGGGATTCTGCATT
>CAYNFN010000170.1:0-25272 GCA_964396485.1 uncultured Alcaligenaceae bacterium | reverse complement strand
AGCGACTTCACCGTCTCCATCCCGGAGATGTACTCCGTGAGAAAAGCCTGGTTGCGCGCGCCGAGCAGGAACTGCTGATTGAGCCGCTGGCGGAACAAGGGTGCCACCACCAGGCTCAGGATGATGATGGCGGCGAGGATGCCGAGGGTGATCAGCGACAGCTCCCACGAATACCACAACATAATGGCCAAGAAGATCAGCATGAATGGCAGGTCTAGCATCAGCGTCACCGCCGCGCTGGCGAGGAATTCGCGAATGGTTTCGACGCCGTGGACGCGCGCCACCAGCACGCCGGTGGGCCGGTGCTCGAAGTAACGCGGTGGGAGGCGAAACAGGTGCTCGAATACCTGCACGCCCAGCACGGCATCGATGCGGTTGCCGGTGTGCAGGATGAGGTACTGGCGCACCCAGGTCATTGCCGCGGTGAACACCATGAACACCGCGAGCCCGATGCCGATGACGGTCAACGTATTGAGCGTGTGGTGGACGACGACCTTGTCGATCACCACCTGGGTGAACAAGGGTGTGGCCAGCGCCATGAGCTGGATGGCGAGCGACGCCATGAGGACGTCGCGGAATACCTTGCGGTGCTTCAGCAGCTCGGGGATGAACCAGCGAAAGCCGAAATGCACACTGGCCGCGGACTTCGCGTCCGGATCCACCAGCGGTTTGTTTTTCGGCGCCGCCTGCAGGACCATCCCCGCATAACGCAACTCGAACTCGGCCAGAGGCAGGATGGTGTGACCGGCCGTGCCCTGCTCGAAGAAGGCTACGCGATCTTTTTCGATATGTAACACAAACGCAAGACGTTTGCGATTCGCGCCGGAGCCCTCGTGGAGCTCGCTGATCGCTGGAGCAAGTATTGCTACAAATGGTGCCGTCAGTTTCTTAAGCCGTGACGCTGACAGCGCCTTCCAACTTGCACGCAAGCCCAGCGATCCGGCTGCGCGCGCGACGGTGTCGAAGTCGTAAGGGGGCGAAAGCTGCCCGGTTACCAGCTTCTCGTCGAAAGGAATACGGAAGTACTGGCTAAGTGCCGAGAGCACCCATACCAGCGCTTCATTGTCGAGCGCATCCTCTTGCGCCCGTCCCCCCTGTTGCTGCAGCCGCCCCGTGGGAAGCGACTGCACCGCTTGCGGACCCAATTGCCGATTCCTTTTTTTCTAAGCTTCATGTTCTTTTTATTCTTAATGACAGGCGCGTGTGCTCGCACCTGAATTACGGTTTTTACAGCATCTACCGGAATTGTCAAATCTGACAAAGTGTGAGGTTTGAAGGGGGCTTATTTGGGGTCGGACCACGCTATGTCTCGGTGCTTGCAAGAGATTCCTCCCAAAATAGGGCGTTTTCCGGCCTTAGCGCCTCATTTTTGCCGCTGAAAATGGGCCGATAAGCAATGCGCAATTCCTGCAGCGCAAACGTCCCACGGGCCTCCTCGATCTCCCGGCGTCTTGCCTTGACGCCGAGTTCAAGCTGCACCTTCTGCACGAACGGCTGGCTGCCCACGGCAACCGATTGCGTCCAAGGCTCATCGCGCGCTGCCGCGCCGCCGGCGAGCGCCTCCTCGACCCAGCGCTGATGCGCTTGCTGAAAATCTGCCGCCCGTCCGAAGCCGCAAAGCGCGCTCAGAGCCGCTAGATCGACGAGGGCGTAGCGCTTCGGCGACTGCTGGATTTCCCGATAACCGCTGTGCTCCCACTCAGCGGGGTGCTTCACCACGCCCGCGCGCACCATGTTCAGGTCGATGTAAACGAGACAGCGGCGCAGGTGATCGTCCGCCTCAACGGCCGTTGCGTGATAGCGATCTTCCCAGAAGGCGCCCTCGCGCCCCTTGCGCCGGTTGTAGTCCTGGGCCGTGCGTCCCGCGACCAATTGCATGCTCTTGGCGATGACATCCTCGGCCGTATCCTTCACCAGCAAATGAATGTGATTGGAGGTCACCATGTAGTCGAACACGCACAGCCCGAAGCGTTTCTTCGCCTCGAACAGCCAGCGCAGGTAGAGCTGGCGGTCACGCGCAAAGCGCAGCAGGAACGCTCGCTCGTGGCAGCGGTGCGTCAGATGCCAGAGGTGGTTCGGCAGAAAGTAGCGGTTGGCGCGAGGCATGCTCTTCGGAATCCTTAGAAGGCGCTTTTTGACCTCAAAAAGTGCCTTCTAAGCACTCATAGCGACCATTTTTAAAGCTCTAATCGCGCCGAATCAAAGCGTTGCGCTGGTCCGACCCCGTTCCACGCCACGCGGTTCCCCACAAATGTTGCACTTGGTTTTTGAGCGCGCCCGGCCTTAGCGCATCACGTTCGCCACTGAAAACGGGCGCGTAAACCCTTGTCGACTGCCGGAGTGCGGAGGTCCAACTCTGTGATTCTCGCGGGCATATCGCCTCTCTTCCTTAAAACGCACGTTGCGGCCCTAAAAAATAGCTTCTAAGCACCGGCAATACGCCGTCTTGAACATCTGATGTCACTGCATCAATGGGTTGCGTTGGTCCGACCCCGATTGCTTGTTGCAGCTCGCGAAAGTGATCAGCGGAGTGAAGTTCCGAGACGGCATTGAAGTGCAGCAACGTGTACCTAAAGCCGGCAATCAAGCGCCACGCAGCATCGCCGCCTGATCAGCTCGCGTACACCACATTTGACAATAGCTCTGGTCCGACCCCGATTGCTTGTAGGCATTTCTGGATCGCGCCCTAATCTTCGTACGGCTCAAGTACGCGCTCCTGCGACAGTCGAAATGGACACCGCTCAGTCACACCCGACAACGGAACAATTGCAACGCTACTGCTCACAAGATAAGTACACGTATCAGTACGTAACACGATCCTTGGCAAACTAAACAATATGTCATGGAATATTTCGTAAGGACTTCTCCCGTACACATATCTTTGCCCCCCCATAGCTCTTGGTTCGTCTGTCCCAACAATTGCAGTCCCTTGCCAAACGAGCCGATCACCGGTTCGATCATTAGTGATAGCGCGCAATCCCCCGATGAGTTCTACTTGCCCATCCCCGTCAACATCAACGAATGCAGCGGCGACCGTCTGCGTCGCAACGGCATGAAAAGCGTCGCTCATCGGCGACCCGCAAGACAGACTGACCTGCCCGTGAGAGCAATCAAGGAATGTGGCGCTTTTCAAATCTGTACTTATTTCCTGCAGTTTCTTGATTAGTGAATAAGCCTGCTCAGCGCTTGGCCATGACACCGGCACCATACGCCTCATTAACTTTGGATTTGTCCCCATGAGAAAAAATCGGTACTGGCGGTACTGCGCCGGCACCATGCTCTTGTGGCTGGAGACATTGGCGATCACCCCACGGCTTGCTTGCTTCGTGCCGTCCAGTTCCAGACTAGCAAGCGTAATCTGAACGCCTTCATGGTCAAGTCCTACCAACCTGTCGATCCCAATCTTGATAGGAATAGCTTTTGCGTCATCCAAAAATCTGTCGTGCAACGCGAGCTGATAGCACCACTCCTCGATCGGAGCGATGTCACCGGCGAAGTGCTTTTGTTTGTGGCGTAGCGACCGTCTGGGAACCACTGTTTCCTCAGTCGGGCGTTCCCGTTCGCAGAAATCGTAAGCGAACACGATCTTCTCACCATCCGTAAAGAACGCTGGCTCCACCGCCACCACTGATCCGGGTTTGAGGTCGCCCGCCTTGGCGGTGACCAAATACATCAGATGCAATTTCTTCTCGGGAGCGGCCAAACCGTCCGTCATCCCGGAGAGGCAAAGTATTCCCGCACAGGCGAAGCAGGTGGCAAGCTTTTGGGTCAGTCTCATGTCGATGTCCTCTTCTCGGTGGTCTGTTCCGCAATCTTTGACGGTTGGCGTCCAGTGTCCGAACAGTTGATCAGTCGCTCATCAGCGGAAAAGGAAAAGAAAAGAAAAGGCAGAAAGGAAAAGGGGCCAGGCTCGATTATTTTCACTACTTTCGCAGCCCCGGCTCTTCCCCTTGTTCTTGCGAGGCAGGTGCGGTATCCGGTGGCAAGCGCGGTCTGCCTTGCGGCTTTGCCTCACGTCTTTTCCCAGTCATCTTCTCGATCTTGGCGTAAAAACGCTCATTGCCCAGAGGCTGACTCTGGTGCAGCGCCAAACGAATGTCATCGAGGGCCGCGCGATCAAGTTGCGCCCGAAACAGCGCTCGATAGACGGCCTGTCGGTCCTTGTCGCTTCGACCCAAAGACAGACACAGCGGATGCGGTGTGAGGCGCAATTAAATCGAGCCTGGCCCCTTTACCCGTACAGAGGAGGCTGTTATCCAGCGTTAGCGCATCGCTTTCGCCACTGAAAACGGGCGCGTAAGGCCTTGTCGACTACCGGGGTGCGGAGGTTTACCTCTGTGATTCCCGCGGGCATATCGCCTCTCTTCCTTAAAACGTACGTTTCGGCCCTAAAAATTAGCTTCTGAGCACCGGCAATACCCCCGCCTTGAACGTCTGATGTCACTATCTCAAAGCGTTGCGTTGGTCCGACCCCGATTGCTCAGTACCGGCAGGCGAAGCCCGAAGTACAGGATCGAACGTGCAATCCCGAGCAGCCCGCCGGCACGGCGCTCGGGTACCGGGCAGGCCAGCAGAATCAAGGGCCTCCAGGGCATCTATTCGATGCGAAGATTCTGCTCCATCGAGTAACACTGGTCCCAGATAAATACGTCGAACGCGGCCAGCTTGCTTGACCACCGCGGCGCCAGCGTGTTCACGCATTGCAGCGCTACACGGTCAATGTAGTTGTCGAAATAGGCCCATGGATTGCCCTTGTCCAATTGATTGAGTTCTTCGCCTGGCTTCGTAGTTTGCAAGGCCTTGCCTGCCGCCGCTTTCAAGTCATTGATGAATTGACTCTGCAATTCCACGTCGACTTTGGTTCCGGTGCGTGCGACGTGACCAGAAACCAAGGTATTAAAGTCAATCGACTTGATCAGCTCCACTTGTGCGAAAAGGCCCGGGATGTCCTGGGCCAGGGCCAACCGCCGAAAGGGCATCCAGCCAGGAAATATGACATCCACGACCATCAGCGTCTTTTGTTCAGGCGCGTAGATGAATATGTTCCCGGGTTCGTGACCGTTGCCATGGTAGGACAGCTCAAGCGTTTGACTCCCGACCTTCAACGTGTAGCGGTCGGTGAACGTGTTGGTCGGCAACGGGCGGTTGGCATCGTGTGCCCGCTCCAGAAGCTTCTTCGTTTCGACCTGGGCAATGATGATCGGATGACCGCCAAGGCTCTTCGCACCACCGATGTGATCGGAGTGCGAGTGGCTGTAGATCATGTGCGTAATCGGCTTGTCCGTGACCTCCGCTATGGCCTTCGGAAGGTATGCCGCGATCGACGGCGGCGTGGTAGGGGGGATGGGGTCAGGCTTGGTATGTTGCATATTGGCTGCTCCTCTGTAATATTGGCGCATGGCCCGCAAGCCCCGTCTTCACGTTCCCGGCGGTCTCTACCACGTCATCCTGCGCGGCAACGCCCGGCAGGATGTGTTCTTCTCTCCGGGTGACCGGCACGTCTACTATGAATTGCTTGCCGAAGGCGTGGCCCGCTTCGGCTACCGGGTGCACGCCTTCTGCCTGATGAGCAATCATGTCCACCTCGCTTTGCAGGCCGGCGATCTTGCACTTTCCGCGGGCATGCAGAACCTGTCGTTTCGCTATACCCGCTATCTCAATACGCGGCTAAAGCGGGTGGGACATGTGTTCCAGGGACGCTTCAAGGCTTTCCTGGTGGATCAGGATCGATACGGGTTGGCGCTGGTGCGCTATATCCATCTCAATCCGCTGCGAGCGCGGATGGTTCGCGATCCCCTCGCCTATCCGTACAGTTCCCATCGGGCTTACCTGGGGCGGGAAGCTCTTCCCTGGCTTACGACGGATTGGGTGCTGGGACAGTTCGGTGAACGGCTCGGGCCGGCCAAACAGCACTTTACGGCCTTTGTCGACGCCGGGATCAGGGAGGGGCATTCGGAGGTGTTCTACGGCGGACAGGCGGACGGCCGGGTGGTGGGCGAAGAAGATTTCGTGCGCAAAGTATTGCCCAGGAAGATCAATGGACCCAAACCGCCTTCGCTGTCTACCATCTTGGCACATGTGTGCCAGAGTGCCTCGATGAGCGAAGCCGAAATGGCTGCGCCCGGCAAGGCTCGCGCCGCGGCACAGGCCCGGGCGCTCGCGGGCTGGCTTGCGATGAGGACCAAGGCCGCCACCCTCACCCGGGTCGCCGCCCACTTTGATCGCGAGATCTCCACCCTCAGTCATGCCGTCTCCACTCTGGAAGAGCGTTCGCGAAACTCGGCAAGTTTCGCCAACGCTCTCAACCAACATATTTATGCAATATACCAAGCCTGACCCCGTTGCTTACCGCCGTTGCTTACCGTTGCTTACACAAATTTGACGATACCGCTTACCGGAGAAAAAACTGGCGGATGTCCACTGTTGACCGGGCCTTTGCTCCAAGGCGGCTGTTGCCCATTAGGAAGCGGCGGTTGATCACTGGACCAAGCCGATTCGTTATATTGCATATCGATGCCGCCATGGAAGAGGCCGTTGCTCGCACGAAAAAAATGACTGGTGATTTCCGCCGACACCAGCACTCCGGTGGTTTGCGGACGTTGGTCATCCCTCGGGGGCAACATCAAAGTCATGATTTCGCTGAAAGTCATTTTCTTCTCCCGTCCGATAGGTTTGTCGATCTCATTCAATCAACATTCTTCGTTATATGCGTGTCACTTTGAATCCGTACCAACAAACTCAGGTATTCCGTTGTCTGCTTTGAACCCGTTACAACTGGCGGTGGATTCCTGCAGGAAACTGGAGATATACACGGTTCGCGGATAGGTATCGGGTGTGTGAAGCACATACTCGCACCCCCCCAACCGAATCATGGCCAAGGGGACGTAATGTGTTCGCCCAGTCCCCCAGTCGGTTTCCGTTTCAAGTTGTCCTCTGAGAGATCCACTCACCTGTTGGCGCCCGTTTCCGAACAAGGCGATGGTCGCGGACCAGATCCAGGATTTGTTGACTTCTTTGTATTCAGAGGGAAACGTCACACGGATGCCCACGTACATGTCCGGCTGCCCGTCGCCATCCGCGTCACCGGTCAATATCGGACCCCACGACAGGTTGCCCCCCGGCATCACGTTGCCTCCTTCGTAGAGTTTCCAACTGTGCGATCCTGTCTTCGAATCGATCTCGGCACCTAACGTAACGTGAGTTCCCTTCTTCTTCTCCACGATCGCGGACGCCTTCTTGATCGCCATGGAGACCTGCTTGGCAGTCAGTCGTGTCTGGGGAACCAGTCGGGACAGCAATTGCGGATTGTCGGACATCAGGAAGAATTCCTTGAATTCGCTATAGATGTGCCGTGGAAACGGCTTGTAAGGCAGCGCACCCCGCACGCTCGTGATGGTTGCGAAGCCCAACTTGTAGTCGTAAGGACCATGGGCGGCTGCACGTTCTTGGTCGGGGGGATAATCGTCGGCTTTGAACCTTATGTTCGTGATGGTCAGGCTGCGGCCGAAGTTGTCGGCAATCCGCATGTTGTTGGTGGGAATGATGAATGCATCAATTCCGCAAAATCCCGACTCCGGATGGCGTTTGAGATCTCTCAACGGGTTGTTCTTGGCGCTGCCGTCGCCGAACACCGCTTCGCAGTACTCGACCAGCGAATAGACCTTATCCCCGTTGGTGAAGAAGATCGGCTCGACGAATACCCCGCTACCGACCTTGACCTCCCTGACGCTGACCAGGTAAACCAGACTGGCCGATTCGATCTCTTGCGCGATGTCGCCGGCCTGAGCACTGGATACCTGAATGGAACCGAGAAGCCCAACAAGCATCAGGCCGCAAAACACGAAAACGGATAAAAGGCGTCTTGAACTCATTTCCGTACCTCCAAAATATGGTTCGAAACATTCTTTAGGGGCCGATTGGGGTCAGGCTGCGGTAGCCCTTGTTTCGTGGACACCGCGCATGGAGTCACTGAAGAAACGTGCAGCCGATGCGTGATTCTCATTTGCTCGCCGTCCTGTCCAGATTGAATGTTTCAACCGCTTCTATGTTTGCCGGCAACTTGTGTGCGATCATCAGAATGGTCACCCGACCCTTAAGCTGATTGATCGTCTCCCCAATTGCATTCGCTGCTTCGTCATCCAAATTGCTGGTCGCCTCGTCGAAGATGAGGATCGGCGGGCGCTTGAGCAACGCCCTTGCAATGGCAACGCGCTGCTTCTGCCCGCCCGAGAGTCCTGCCCCGTGTTCGCCGATCTGGGTCTGATAACCTTGCGGTAGCGCTTCGATGGTGTCGTGGATGCCGGCCGCTTTACAAGCGATGACCACATCCTCGAAAGTCGCATGCGCATTGCCGAGCACGATGTTGTCGTAGATCGCGCCTGAGAACAGAACGCTATCTTGCGGCACCACGCCGAAGCTGCTGCGCAGTTCGTTGGCGGAGAGATGGCGGATGTCATGGCCGTCGAGCTTGATGCTGCCTTCGGTCGGTTGGTAGAAGCCTTGCAGCAACTTGGCCAGCGTGCTTTTGCCGCAACCGGACGGCCCCATGATGGCGATGCACTGGCCGGGTTCGATGGTGAAATTCAGCCCCTGATACAAGTACGGCAGGTTCTCGCCGTAGCGGAAGGCGAGGTTGTCGATTTCGATCCTGCCCTTTCTCGCGCTTTCCCGGTTCGGGACGACGGAGTAAGGCTCCTGCGGCGCGTTCATCACGTCGCCCAGGCGCTTGACGGCAATGGCTGCTTGTTGGAACTCCTGCCACAGGCCGACGAGCTTCAGCATCGGTTGCGACAGGCGGCTGGCGAACATCTGGAAAGCGACCAGCATGCCGATGGTAAAGCCGATCTCCTGCATCACCATCCAGGCGCCGGCGCACAGGATCGAGAGCGTCAGCAACTGGTCGAGGGTGTTGGCCGCGACCTGGTAACTGTTGGCGAGTGTGCGGGTCTTGAAGCTCGCTTCCAGGTAAGAGGCCAGGTAATCGCCGAAACGGGTATTCAGTTGCGGCTCCATTTGCAGCGACTTCACCGTCTCCATCCCGGAGATGTACTCCGTGAGAAAAGCCTGGTTGCGCGCGCCGAGCAGGAACTGCTGATTGAGCCGCTGGCGGAACAAGGGTGCCACCACCAGGCTCAGAATGATGATGGCGGCGAGTCAACCACGGGTCGGACCACGCAATGTCTCGGCACCTTCAAGAGTTTTCTCCCATACATGGGTGCTATCCGGCCTTAGCGCATCACTTTCGCCACACAAGACAGGGGCATAGGTCCCTGCGGACTTAGCGGGGTGCAGAGGTTCACCTCTGTGATTCCCGCGGGCATATCGCCTCTCTTTCTTAAAACGCACGTTGCGGCCCTAAATAGTGGCTTCTGAGCACCGGCATTACCCCCGTCTTGAACATCTGATGTCATTTTAACAATGCGTTGCGTTGGTCCGACCCCGATTGCTCCGCATGGTGTTCTTTTGTGATGGCAAACGTTGCGTTAACTTGCGGTCGGAGGCCGCAGGCCGGAGGGTACCAAACCGCGTAGCGGTTTGGCGGTCAGGATGAACGCGGGTTATGTGCCATTTCAATCCAGTGTGTATAATGGACTATCAGTATACACACGGATATTGCGTATGCGAACCAACATTGTTATCGATGAAAAGCTTATCGCCGAGGCCATTAAGGCCACCGGCGCACGTACCAAGAAGGAGGCCGTGGAACTTGGTCTTAAGGCGTTGGTTCAGCTTAAAAGGCAAGAGGCCCTTAAAGGCCTTCGTGGCAAGCTCAAGTGGCGCGATGATCTGGATCGGATGCGAGTCGACTAATGATTCTCGTCGATTCCAGCGTTTGGGTAGACTATTTCAATGGCCAGAGTACCCGTGAAACAGACAACCTAGACTCACTGCTGGGAACGGAACCGATAGCCATTGGGGATTTAATACTTGCCGAAGTGCTGCAAGGTTTTCGTAGCGACGCCGACTATAAAGTCGCTAAGGCACTGCTGGCGCGGTTGACTATTTATGACTTGCTTGGAGAAAGCCTTGCGATTAAGACCGCCGACAACTATCGGGCACTAAGACGACGGGGAATTACGGTGCGGAAAACGGCAGATACCATTATTGCCACGTTCTGTATCGAACGCCGGTTCCCGCTACTATTTTCCGACCGCGACTTCGACCCCTTCGTAAAATACCTCGGGCTTAAGCCGGCCATGCATGGCACATAATGAGGCTGTAGAAAAACCCAAGTGCAACCATGATTGATGGTTCAACGAAACAACTTCGTTTTCCACTGCTTCCTTTTCCGTAACGCCCTGTGACCAGCATCTCAACCACCAACCACGGGTCGGACCACGCGATGTCTCTTCGGCGTGTTCATCCCGCCGTTTTATCGCCGCAACAAGATCGACATCGTATCGTCGCGTTCTATCTTCTTGATCTCGGCTCGCAATGCCTCGTCGCTGGCGATTTCACGCGCCTTCGCCTCAAGATCACAAACGCGAAGATATTGCTCCCGCTGCGCTGTAGCCTTCCGCGCGCTCCCGATTGCAAGATTTAAACCCGAGAAGATTATGACTAACGCCGCTGCAACGGTGGTTAGCAAAGCGCTCTCGCGCAGCAGCCCCGCGAACACTGCGGAACCCGCAAGCAGGCTTAGGACCGTGCCAAAGTCATTCAGGCGCAGATACCACTTCTCGGCGCGCTGGTGATACCGCGCCGACTTGGCAAGGTTCAACATGAGTTGATTGCGATTTTCCATCCTGAGTTCCTCCTGTTATCTCTTCTTGGGAGCGGGCGGCTCAACCGGCTGCGGCTGCGGCGGTGAGGTCCGCTTAGTGTCGTCGTGCGGGAGCGGCCCGGGAGTATGCATACAGTCCAAGAAGGTCACTGGTTTAGATCGAATTAGCGCCTGCGAGTCACCGTTCACGCGCTATTGGAATCGATAGAACCGATCGTTCAGGTACTTGATGATGTTCTGCGTCTCGGCCGGCGAGAATTCTTTTTCTGCCATGTGGCTGCAACCTTCCAACTGCTGCTTTAGACCATCCAACGACCGGACCAAGTGGTCCTTACGGGTGTAGACCGCAGTGTCATGACAACCCATGCAGCTTGCGTCATGCAGGCGTTTGCCTTCGGCGCCGTCGCCCGGCAAGGCTGCTTGGGCGCTCACCGTCAGGAACATCATTACCGGTACGCACAGGATGACCTTCACGGCTTGCCTCCGACGATCAGGTAGTCCTTCAGCAACTTGGCGATTCGGCGCATTGCGATTTCGTGTGATTCATCATACGCAGAATCCACCCATGACGGTGGCGAGAACGGCTGAGGTCGATTGCGAATTGCCGCGCCTCACGTTTCGGCCCAAAAAAGTAGCTTCCAAGCACCGGCAACACCCCTTCTTGAACACCTGGTGTCACCAATTCAATACGATGCGTTGGTCCGACCCCGATTGAGGGATTGAAGACGACGGGGGTTTGAAATATCCCTGTCATATCGGTGTGGTCTCATGTGCGCCTATATGTTCAAGAGACCCACGTCCTGAATCTGAGCAACACCGAATCCGCGCGGATCGCCCGCTACCGCTCGATCTTCATTTCCGACGTGCATCTCGGCACGCCGGGCTGCCAGGCCGAATACCTTCTCGATTTCCTGCGTCACACCGAATCCGACCAGCTCTATCTGGTCGGGGACATCATCGACGGCTGGCAACTGAAACGCGGCTGGTACTGGACCCAAGCCCACAACGACGTGGTGCAGAAGGTTTTGCGCAAGGCGCGCAAGGGCACCCGGGTCATCTACGTCGCCGGAAACCACGATGAGGTCATGCGCCAGTTTCTCGGACTGGCCTTTGGCGACATCGAAATCTGCGACGAGGCGGTACACACCCTTGCCGACGGGCGCCGCTTCCTGGTAATCCATGGCGACCTCTATGACGCGGTGGTCCAGCATGCCAAGTGGCTGGCACTGGTCGGCGACCAGCTTTATACCTTCATCCTGAAACTGAACCGGTGGTTCAACCATGTCCGCGCAAAACTCGGGCTGCCCTACTGGTCGCTCTCCCAGTACCTGAAGCACAAGGCCAAGAAAGCGGTCAATTTCATGACCGCCTTCGAAGAAGCCGTCGCCAGGGAGGCAAGGCAACGCGGATTCCAGGGGGTGATCTGCGGCCACATCCACAAGCCGATCATCAAGCCGATCGGCGGGGTCGTGTACTGCAATGACGGCGACTGGGTGGAAAGCCTCTCCGCGCTGGTGGAAACCCACGAAGGCGAACTCAAAATCATCGAATGGCGGCGTCCCCTGCCGCTTTCTTCCACAACAAACATCATCGATAACGAAGAGGAAGCCCTCGCATGAAAATTTTGATCGTCACCGATGCCTGGTTACCGCAGGTGAACGGGGTTGTCACGACCCTGCGGAAAATGCAGGAAGGTTTGAGCGAACTCGGCCACGACGTGCGTTTCGTCACACCACAGGGCTTCCGTTCCATTCCCTGCCCCACTTATCCGGAAATCCGCCTGAGCTTGCTGCCGTATGGTGGTGTCAGCCGGGAAATCGAAACGTTTTCGCCCGACGCCATCCACATCGCAACCGAAGGCCCGCTCGGCTCCGCCGCGCGCCGCTATTGCATGAAACGCGGGCTCTCGTTCACCAGCGCCTTCCACACCCGATTTGCGGAATATGTCCATGCCCGCACCCGGATTCCGCTGGCCCTGACCTACGGCTGGCTGCGCCGTTTCCACGCGCCCTCGCGCGCCCTGATGGTACCTACCCCTGCGGTGCGCCGGGAACTCGAGGCACGCGGCTTCGGGAACACGGTGGCATGGACACGCGGAGTGGACACGGTGACGTTTTCCACCGGCGAACGCAACCGACTGGAAACCGAACCACCGGTTTTCCTCTACGTGGGCCGCGTGGCGGTGGAAAAGAACATCGAAGCCTTCCTGAAAATCGAGCTGCCCGGATCGAAATGGGTGGTGGGCGAGGGTCCGATGCGCGCGCAACTGGAGCGAAAATATCCCGAGGTTTACTTCGCCGGCATCAAGACCCCGGCGGAACTCGCCAGTTACTATCGTGCCGCCGACGTATTCGTGTTTCCCAGTCTGACTGACACCTTCGGGCTGGTGATGCTGGAATCGCTGGCCTGCGGCACGCCGGTTGCGGCTTATCCGGTCAGCGGGCCGATCGACGTCATCGGTGACAGCGGCGCCGGCGTATTGCACGACGATCTGGCGGTGGCGTGTCTGCGCGCGCTGGACGTATCACGCGACAAGGCGCGCAGCTTTGCCGAACAATTTTCCTGGAAGGAATCGGTAAACCAGTTCGAGCGCAACCTGACGCCGGTTGCGGCATAGCCGCTGGGCCGGTAGTCAGAATCCCGCCGAGTATCGCCTTTAACGCGTGCTTTGCGAAAAACGAATCAGGTCAGGCGGGGCTAATCGCATAATGATCTCCCGTTAGAGTATGCGCTCTCAACCACGGGTCGGACCGCGCTATGTCTCGGCACTCCCTTCAAGTCGTGGACGAACGCCCCGAATTACTTGGAAGCGCGTTTCGATAGCAGTTGCGGCTCCACGTTCTCCACCGCGTCCAGTTCCTCCAGACGCCCAATGTTCCGCAATGCCTCCGCGATGTCGCCGCTTAGCGCTTCCACCCACGCAGCGTTGGGTGCATAGGCCAACAACTTGACCAACCTGTACCCTGCCCGCTCGAGAGCCTGCCGTTTGGATTCGGCTTTGATCGAATCTCGAAAGCGCACAAAAACGAGGCCGGTCGGCACGACCACGCCTCCAGATGACGGCTCCGAGTACACCGCGGTGATAATCGCGTGTTCGGACAATTCGCGTCTGCCGGTCGGATCTTCCCGACACACGGTAAAGCGTTCGCCGGTGTCGGTGGTCAAGGTGAATACAGGAGATTCAGGCTCACGAGGTGCCGACGAGCCTCGAACGGCATAATGCTCCTTCGAGATCCGATAGACGAGCTCCGGTGAGCTCGTGCTTCTCTTCAGCTTCTCCGGGAAGCCGGAGATCGGACTTTCTTTCCTGCCCACGATCACCTCACTTCAACTTGCCTTCCTCGGAATGGGAGAACATTTCGGACCCCGGCACATCGGCGCGTCCCTGACGCATCCAATGCCCACGTGCGATAAGAGTACGCTCCTCCGCAGGGGCAGACTTGACCGATCGAAGCGCATCCGCCTTTCGGCTGATTTTGCTGACCTGTTCGCGAAGCGTAGACTGGGCGTCCCCACACGCTACGACTTGGAACGCAAAGCGATTAGCGCGACCTGGACCATGTGAACGCACGTTGGCCATGTGAGCGCAGGAACACCAGGAAGCAGCAGCACGACAAAGGAGGGGCTGATGTACGTCGTCCAATACGGTGGCAAGACGGGCAGGAAGTATGCCCTACGAGAGAGCGATTCACTGGTTGCCGTTCGCACCCATAGTCGAGGCTCCGCTATCGGCGCTCCGCAGGAAGCTGCACCGCTCAAGAGAGAGTCCCGCGAGATCCTGAGCGAGTTCGAGCTCGTCGAGCGATTCCCGATCGCGGGGGTCGAGATATTCAGGGCAACCGATGAGCGGCGCCGACGAGGCCTTCGCAATGAAGCGCGACGCACGCTTAAGCGGGACAAGGCCGTACGTTTCGCCGGGCGCGTGCTGGTGGACCCCAAGTCGGGCGCGCCGGTGTTGTACACAGAGAACTGCTTCATCAAGTTCGAAGATGACGCGAAGAGCCGCGACATCAAACAGCTGCTGCAGAAGTACAAGCTCGGAGGCACGCGGGCACTGACTTACGCGCGCAACGCCTGGTTCGCCGCCGCGCGCGAGGGGATCGGGCTCGAAGTGTTCGACCTGGTTGCCAGGCTTCTGAAGCAGGAAGCAGTCCAATACGTTCATCCGGAGCTGATTCGGCGCATGGGATATCGAGGCGCCTTTGTTAATCAGTGGCATCTCAAGAAAACCCGGATCGGCTCCACGGACGTGAATGCTCACGCGAACGTGGAGGCCGCTTGGAGTCTGGCCGATGGAACCGGCACGACGATCGCGATCATCGACGATGGCGTCGATCTGGACCATGAAGAGTTTCGCGGTGGCGCCAAGATCATCGCGCCGCGCGACGTGACCCTGGGCACCAACAATCCGCGCCCGGGACCGGGTGATCGCCACGGGACCGCTTGCACAGGAGTCGCGTGCGCCGACGGAAATTTCGGCGCATCGGGCGTTGCCCCGCGAGCGAAGCTCATTCCGATCCGTCTTGCATCGGGTCTGGGCTCGCAGCAGGAGGCCGACGCGTTCGTCTGGGCTGCGCAGAACGGTGCCGACGTGATTTCGTGCAGCTGGGGTCCGGAGGATGGCGACTGGTCGGATCCGAATGACCCGCTCCACAATCAGGTGGTTCCGCTGCCCGATTCCACCCGTCTGGCGATCGACTTCGCGGTCAACCAGGGACGCAACGGCAAAGGCTGTGTCATCTGTTTCGCGGCGGGCAACGGCAACGAGCCGGTCGATAACGACGGCTATGCGAGTTACAGCAGGGTCATGGCGATCGCTGCGTGCAACGATCTGGGCAGGAAGAGCGCCTACAGTGATTTCGGGAATGCGCTGTGGTGCGCGTTTCCGAGCAACGAGGTCGTGCAGCCTCGATTGACGACGGGGATCTGGACCACCGACAACACGGGCCCCTCGGGGTACAACCCGGGGCAGGCCAGCCGAGGCGATGCCGCGGGCAATTACACCAACAGCTTTGGCGGCACCAGCAGCGCCTGCCCGGGCGCGGCGGGCGTCGCCGCGCTCATTCTCTCGCGCAATCCAGCTCTACGCTGGGACGAAGTCCGCGCGGTCATGAAGAGTTCTTGCGACAGGATCGATACGGCAGGCGGCGGTTACGACCAGAATGGTCACAGCCCCAAGTACGGCTACGGAAGGCTCAACGCGAAAAAGGCGGTCGAGCTTGCCATACCGACACCGACGCCACAGGATCGCGTTGTCACGGCAACGGCGACGCAGAACGTTCCCATCACCGACTTCAAGACTTCCAGATTGGCTGTCAATGTCGCTGAAACGGCGATGCTCAAGAATCTCAAAGTGACCGTGGACATCGAGCACACGTACATTGGCGACCTGTCCGTATTGCTGCAGCCGCCGTCCGCATCGGGCGTCGGCGCGATCCTATTGCATGACAACGCCGGCGGCGGTACGGACAACCTGCGCGCGTCGTACGATCCTGTCAGCACGTCTGCGCTGTCCTCTTTGATCGGTAAGAGCCCGCAAGGCAGATGGACCTTGGTTGTGAAGGACACTGCGCGACTCGATAAAGGTCGGATCCGCAGTGTGTCGCTGGAGCTTCACTTGTAGGGAGTGGTGACTAGGAAGTCCGAATACTTTGTCAACACTCTCAGCCAACACATTCATGCAATCGGCCGAGCCTGACCCCTTTTTCTTTTTTTCCTATCTAACGGATCAGGTCTGGGCTTCTCATGATTGCTGCCATAACAGGTTACGCATCGGTACGGTGGTCTCGAAGACACGGTAGCGGTAGCACTTCCAGTTGACATCCGTCGACAGGTCCAGCGTTCCGCCCGACCAGGTCGGCGCGGCTGTGGTGGTGTCGCAGGCGCCGCCCTCGACGTTGGGCTTCTCCGGTTGCGCGCTGCGCGCCACCACTGCCATGCGGACGCTCAGGACACGTGCCCAGTCGGCGGCGCTCGGCGTGACGGGCATGGTGTTGGAGTAGCCGTCCACCGCGCCGTCGCCGGCCACATAAGTGGTGTTGGTTACCGTGCCGTTGTTTACGCCGTCGTCCTTGCCGTACTGCACCTTGAGATGCACGATGTTGTCGGCGAGCGCCAACGTGGTGGCGGTCGTGAACAACGAGTCCATCACCAGTTGATTCTTGGTACCGAGTGGGCACTCAGGCGTACCGTCGGTCTGGCAAACGCGATAAGTGTTTCTGGTCGGGCCCGCGCCCAGGTTGTAGAGCGAGCCATTGGTGCTGTAACTCACGCCCAACCCGCTCGGCTTGTTCCATCGCGCGGGCACATCTACGCCATTGGCGTCGGTGTAGTTGCCGCTGTTGTGAACGACGTTTTCGGAGTTGCCGCCGCCGGGCAGCCCCGTCGCCTGCGCCAGGGTGCAATCCAGGCCGGGTTCGACGGCAATGATCAGATCGCCCTCGACGAAACCGTACCGGTTGGCGACCTTGAATACCGCGGCAGGAGACGGCATGTTCTGGCTGATCTTTGGCGGTGTCGGAATCAGATCAGAGTCGCCGTGCATGACGGTGACCTGGTCCGGTGTCTTGTCGTCCGTGCCCGCGGTCATCTGCAGCGGCGCCAGCGTAAAGTTCGGCAGATCAGGAGGCGTTGCGAGCTCGTCGTAAGCGCGCACGGAGCAGCCCAGCAGCGCGGAATTGTTGATGCCGTATCCGGCCATGCGCACATCGCGCTCGAGCGTGAACAGCGCTAGTGCGCCGAATTGCTGCGCGTCGCCACCGCTGGTCGATGTGCGCCTGATACCTTCCGACACCGCGAACGCCTGGAAGATGACGATGGTGCCGAGCAAGGCAATGACCATCGCTACCAGGACTTCCACGAGGCTGAAGCCGCGCGAATGGACATGAGCAGTACACATATTAGTGTCCGTCCCTGGCATCAGTTTATCGAGGCAATGGCGCTGTACTGGTGCGGCGGCGGAGCCGGCGAACGCTTCGCCTCTTCCGGGTGCTGCCAGTAGATCGTCACCATACCCTCGTTGCCCGCGCCGAGCGCTATTTTCGGAGGATTCGCCACCTCACCACAAAGCGTGCTGTTGATCTTGGTTATCCAGCGGTCACTATTTGCTATTTGCGCTTTTGCGAACAGCATGAGCGCAAGCGGCGCTGCTGCAAGCGATCGCAATGAGGACTGTCCGAATAGGGGCGAGGTACTGCCGGTGAAGCTGATGAAGGTGATGAAGGTGCGCCGCATGATTCCCCCTGGCGGTAGCCGTATGGATCGATGCAAGAGGGGGTCGCAGCAGGGAAGACGGACCGGCGAAAAGACTCTGCCACATTTTGTGGGCAGCCGACACGCTGCACCGGAATCGTGACAACCCAGACCGTTTATCCAGCAGTCCCGCTGCCTCGGAGCGTATCCGAGGCCGGTGACTTTGCGTCCCCGGCTCGCGCCGGATTTGCCTTTTATGGATGGCAAGTACAAGAGTGGTAAACGCAAAAAATGTGCCGTGTTGCGGCACTGCGCCGCTGGTAAATGCCGCAAAAGGATGATTCCTCGGATGCTTTAACCAGTGGGGCGTGTCTGAGGACGCGAAAATGCACTAAGGAGCTCCACCAAAGTGTCACTTTTTGACGACATTGGAGTCATTTGCTGACGTAAACCGTTACCAGGCGATGGTATGCAATTCGCCGTGGATTGGCGACCAGAGCAGATTGCGTCCCCCGTCGAGTTCGAAAGGCGTGCAGGTGTATCCTAAATCCCTGTCCACTGAATCGGGGCTACCTCAGCCTGACCCCTTTTTCGACCCCTTTTTCCTGTGGAACTGATCCCGCTCTGGATCAAGCTCTCATACACGGCATTCGTGGTCGTGACCGTTGCGGTTTACGCGGTCAAGTATCCGCTCTGGAACTTCCTGTGGTTCTCGGACATTGCGCTGATCGTCACCGTGCCCGCGCTCTGGCTGGAAAGCAGCCTGCTCGCAAGCATGATGCTGGTGGGCGTGCTGCTGCCGGAGCTCTTCTGGAACGCGAGCTTCTTCTGGCGGCTGTTGACCGGCAGGCGACTCGCCGGGCTCACGGACTACATCTTCGACCCGGCGAAACCACTGTATCTGAGGGCGATCTCGCTGTTCCACGTGTTCCTGCCGTTCCTGCTGCTGTGGATGGTTGCGCGGCTCGGCTACGATTCCGACGCCCTCATCGCCCAAACGCTGCTGGCCTGGGTGGTGCTGCCCCTCACCTACCGGCTGGCGGATCCGAAGGTGGAAAACGTCAACTGGGCATTCGGCTGGACCGCCAAGCCGCAAAACCGCATGCCGCCGCTCGAATACCTCGGGCTGGTGATGATTGGATTCCCGATCCTGCTCTATTTCCCTACCCATGTCTTGCTACAGAGGCTGTTCAGCTAGAGCTCCCACCAAACTGGATTGGGGCGTGGTTACTGATTTCCGCCTCAATTGTCTTCGGAGGGGATCATCCTTGATCCCGCATACTTGTCTTCATGTTTAATCCGTCGCGCGAAGACGTGCGCCGTTTCTTCTTCGAAACATGGCGCAAATACCGCACGCAGGCAGCGCTGGAAGGGCTGGAAAAAACCGCGCTCGAAGTGGCGCTGCTGCACCCGGAGTATCAGGCGCTACTGGAGAGCGAGGAGCGCAATATCGACCGCGATTTTCTTCCCGAAGGCGGCCAACTCAATCCCTTCCTGCATCTGTCGCTGCATCTTGCTCTCGCCGAGCAGATCTCGATCGATCAGCCGCGCGGAATCCGCGGCCTGCACGCGCAGCTTCTGACGCACGCGCACTCGCAGCACGATGCGCTGCACCTGCTGCTGGAATGTCTGGGGGAAACGGTATGGCAGGCGCAACGCACCGGCGCGGCGCCAGACGAAGCGGCTTATCTGGATTGCATCCGCCGCGGTCTCGGCTGAAGATCTTATTTCACTGAGAGCGCCGGCCGCGCTGCGCAGCAGCCTGGCCGGTCAACGCCGGCGCCCCGGCGCCGGGAATCAGCCGCCGGGCAGCGGCACGCCTTCGGAAATGTTGATCGAATGGCTGAATTTGCGGTCGTGGGTGTCTTGCACCTCGATCTTCAGCTCCCCCTTTTCCTCAGGAGTAAAGAAGAAGCGGAAGTTCGGATTGTCCGACAGCGAAAAATCCACCTCGGCATTCATCACCGGCTTGCCATCGAACGTCACTTTCACGCTGCGCACGAACTGGGGCACCTGGCCCTCCACAAAATTCGCGGCGAGCGGGGATTCGTTCGGGTGGCGGATTAAAAGCTGGACCAGATTGGGCTTGTGGTAGGTGATCATGTCGTCATCGAAGCGCAGCTTCATTTTGCCCAGCAGGGATTCCGCCAGTTTCTTGCCGTTGGGAGCGGAGCAGCCGCCCGCAGCCTTGACCCAGCGCTGCGACATATACAACCTGCCATCGTTCATCTCCGCCACCGCCCTGACGAAGCTGTAGTCCTCGAAGCGCAGCCGCGTCTCGACCTGGGCACGGCCGCTGCCGGGCGTGAAATGAAAGACGCCTGCTACCGGCGACGGATTGCGCTCGACAATCAGGTAGATCGATTTGATGTATTCCTTCTCGGTCTGATCGATCTGCGCCTTGACCATGACCGGTACCGTGGAAGAATCGTCCGCACGCACGTTCAGGTAGACGCGGATGACCTCGCGCGCATCGGGATTGATGACGCGGTCGCCGAACATGATTTGCCTGAGCGGACCCCAGTACTGGCTCTGCGCCGGATCCGGTTCGGCCTTTTCGTTGGCGTACGCCGGTGCGATCACAAGTAGGGCCAGAATGCCGGCTGCCGCCAGGCGCAAACACATTTTCATTCCCTTCTCCTCCCGTCAGTGAGCACTATGCGAAGTGTACCCCTTTCATCGGGCCCGCGAATTGTTCGCGTCCCTATTCCCATTCCAGTTCGGCATAGGCCGACGTCACATTGCGGCGATGGAACAGATCAAAAGCCGCCCAGTAGCCCGTTTCGGAAAGACCGACTTCGTCGGTGGCCTGCTGGATGGTCTTGCGACCGCGGATGGCGGCACGGGTTTCATCCAGTATCACCGTAAAGTAGCGTTGCTGCGCATCCAGCGGCTTCGGCCACGGCAGATTGCTGCGGCCATGTCCGGGCACGTACTGATCCGCCGCAATGGCGCGCAAATCCTTCATGACGGCAAGGAACCCGGTAATGGTGCCGTCGATCACAGGGGTGTGGCCGACGAACAGCAGATCGGACAACCACAACGTACGCGTCGGTGCGTCGAATACCGTCAGGTCGTCGTCGGTATGCGCCGGAGGCCAGGCCTGCACGATGACCGTCCTGCCGCCCAGATCGAGTTCCAGCCGTTTCTTGACCAGCCGCGTCGGCCGGACGATCTCCGATCCGGCCGCGGCCGCGCCCAGGTCGCGTTGCAGCGAGTTCAGGTACGAACGGGAACGTGCTGCCAGTTGCGCCGGATAGTTTTCATGCGCGATGAACTGCGGCTGGTCATCGAGGAAAGCGGCGGCCCCGAAGAAATGATCCGGATGCACGTGCGTCAGCACGACATAGCAGACCGGCAGCGGCGTGACCCGGCGAATCGCCCGGCGCAGCGCACGACCCACCGGCAGGGATCCGCCGGCATCGACCGCCAGCACGCAGTGGTCGCCGACGATAAAACCGATATTGGCGTTGTCGCCGAGATTATCCGCAGAGCGTTCGTCGAAACTACCGTAGTGAACGAAATTGCCGGGCGCGATTTCGGTAACGTCGAACTTCGCGGGCGACTGCGGTTCGCCCGCGAAGGCGGGGTTCGCAGCCACTGCGGAAGTGACGGCGAAAGCCACGGCGGCGAAAATCGTGACCGGGGACGCCAAAACCGTGATCGGGGAGCTGATGGAAGCCACATGTTACAACAGAACGGGGCGTCCGACTTGCCCTTGTCGCCCGCCTCGTTTACGGTGTGGCCGATGCCTCCGTTTCTTATACGCGCCATCCGGTTTGCTGCTGCCGCCCTCGCGATTCTGCCGTTGACGCTGCTCGCCCAGGACGCGCTCCAGCCGGAAAAGATCGCCGATGGTGTCTATGCTTTCATCGGCGAAGGCGGCGAAATCTCCGCGGCAAATCGCGGCTTCGTCGGCAACAGCGGTTTCATCGTCGGCCCGTCCGGGGTAACCGTCATCGATACCGGCACCTCCTATCGCCATGGCCGCCGCATGCTTGAGGCGATCGCGCGCATCACCGACAAGCCGGTCGATCTGGTGATCGTCACCCATGCAGTCCAGGAATTCCTGTTCGGTAATGCGGCGTTCGCGGAGCGCGGCATCACAATCCTTGCCCATCGGGAAACGACCAAGCTGATGAAGGCGCGCTGCGAACATTGCCTGCAGAACCTGAAACCGATAGTGGGCGAGGAACTCGAAGGCACGCGGCTGGTACTGCCGCAGCGCGAGATCGACGCCACCACGACCATCGATGCCGGCGGACGCCGACTCGAACTGATTTACCTGGGCTGGGCCAGCACGCCCGGCGATTTGGCCATATTCGACCGCGACAGCGGTGTGCTGTTCGCTGGCGGACTGGTTTCGGTGGGCCGTATCCCCGACATTCGTGACAGCGACTTCGAAGGCTGGCAGCGCGCACTGCGGCGGCTGGAAGCTCTCAAGCCGGCGCGCGTCGTCCCGGGCTACGGGCCGGTTTCGGGTCCCGGTGCGACCACTCAAACGGCCGGCTATCTGGATGCGCTCGATCGCAGCGTCAAGTCGCTGTATGCCGAAAGCTCCAGCCTGATGGAATCAGTGGAAAAAGCCGTCCTGCCCGCCTACCGCAACTGGTCGATGTACGCGACCACGCACCGGCAGAACGCATTGCATCGCTATGTGCAACTTGAATTACACGACCTCGGCGGCGATCCGCGCTCCACATTGCTGCCGCAACGCTGACCACAGAAGATGCGCAGGAGAACCTCGTTGCTCACCACGAAGAACACGAAGAAGAGCAAGACAGAAGGATAAAACGATGACATTTTTGACCATTGGTGATTTTCTTCGTGTCTTCGTGGTGAGATTTTCGGTTGCCTCGCGATGAGATTTTCGATTGCTTCGTGGTGAGATTTTCAGTTGCTATAGAATGCAGCGTCCGACGAATCCAACTGAGCTCAATGGGTAAGCGCCTGAATGGCTAACCGCCTCACCAAGATCTACACCCGCACCGGCGACGCCGGCACCACCGGACTCGGCGACGGTTCACGCGTATCCAAGGACGGTCTGCGCATCGAGGCAATCGGCGCGGTGGACGAACTGAACAGCGCCATCGGCGTACTGCTCGCCGAAACGTTGGCAGACACGGTGCGCCAATGCCTGAGCGACGTGCAACACGACTTGTTCGATCTCGGCGGCGAACTCAGCATCCCGGGATACACCAGCATCGGGGATACGCATGTCGCGCGGCTTGAGGGCCTGCTTGACGGGTTCAACGCCGATCTGCCCGCGCTCAAGGAATTCATCCTGCCGGGCGGTTCGCGCGCCGCCGCACTGTGCCACGTGGCGCGCACCGTCTGCCGCGGCGCCGAACGCCGGGTGGTCGCCCTTGCCGCCGCGGAACAGTTGTCCCCGGCTTTGCAGCGCTATCTCAACCGGCTCTCCGATCTGCTGTTTGTGCTCTGCCGGGTGCTCAACCGCGACGCCGGCGTAACCGACGTGTACTGGCAAAAAGGCAAGAACCGCGGCGAGCCCGCGTGACAGCCATGGACGCGGAACAACTTTCCCAGCTGCTTTCCCGCTGCGCCCTGCGCGACCAGCAGGCATTCAGGACGCTGTATCAGCATAGTTCGGCGAAACTGTTTGCCGTTGCGGTACGTATAACCCGTAGAAGGGACTGGGCCGAAGAAGTACTGCAGGAGAGTTTCATCAATATCTGGAACCATGCCTCCCGCTATAGCGCGGCGAAAAGCGCACCGATGACCTGGATGACCGCCATTGTGCGCAACCGCGCGCTGGATCTGCTGCGCCGGCCGCGGGAAGTCGAAATCGGCGAGGGCCACGAGGACCTGATGGCATCGATCCCGGACGAATCCCCCGGCCCGGAGGAACTGCTCAAGCGCTCCATGGAGGCCGGCGCGCTGGCGGAATGCTTGAAGCAGCTGACCGGCGAGCAACAGAAGAGCATTGCGCTGGCTTTCTTCAACGGTCTTTCCCACGGCGAACTTGCGCGGCAGATGCAGAAACCGCTCGGCACCGTGAAGACCTGGATTCGCCGCGGGCTGGAACGCCTGAAAAGCTGCCTTGATGCGCGGGGCATATGACGCAATCCTGCTGACAACCCGGTACATCGGATCGCGAAAATGAAGTTCGCCAACGAAGAGCTGCGCAGCAAACTGGCCGCCGAGTACGTGCTCGGCACCATGTCCGCGCGCGCCCGCCGGCGTTTCGACATCAACCTGAAGGAGAACCCGGCGCTGCGGCGCGCGGTGGCAGAGTGGGAGAATCGTCTGACGCCACTGGCGCTGGCGGCTCCGGAGGTCGAGCCGCCGTCACGCGTCTGGCATGCCATCGAGTCCAGAATCCGCCGCGGCAGGCAGGCCGGGCCGAGTTTCTGGGAAAGCCTGTCGTTCTGGCGTTTTTCGTCCATTGCCAGCGGGCTTGTGGCGCTCACCTTGCTGATCCTGGTGGCGGTTCCAGGCCCGGTTACCCCTCCGGCTGATGGCACCAGGATGGTGGTGGTCATGAACGACCTGAGTACCAGGAACCCGGCGATGGCGGTGTCCTGGGAACCCGGCAAACCCGGGAAACGCGTCATGCGCATCCGCGTCATCGCCCACGCCGACATGGCGCCGGGAACGGCATGGGAGCTTTGGATGCTGCCGGGTGAGGATCAGAAACCGGTATCGCTGGGCCTGATTACGACCCATGATGCCCAGACAGTGGTCGTGCCCGAGCCGCTGGCCGCAAAGCTGGACCAGGCCCAGGGCCTGGCGATGAGCGTCGAGCCCGCAGGCGGCTCACCCACCGGCTTGCCTACCGGCCCGGTGCTCTACGCCGGCCAGTGCGTAAAGACCTGAATCACCTCACCCCCCGCCCTCTCCACTAAAGTGGAGAGGGGCGGGGTGAGGTCAGGGGGAGACAAGGGAACACTTGAAGCGCAGCAGGGATGCGGTGAGGTGGGATTTCTGTTTCTGACAGTGTCGAAATCGGCGCAGATCTTTTCCGCGGCATCGAGAACGCGCTGCGCCGGCGAATCGCGGCGCAGCACAACGCCGCGATCGTCGATCACCTCGACGGCCGCCAAGACGGTTACCGCGAAAAACTGGAAAGCCAGAACAAGGGAAGCTCTGATCAAGTTCCGCGACGCGCGTTGCGCCAGGTGCGGATGACTGCTAGACGTCGCTCCGCAGATGCGGCTGAAGCCCCAACAAGGAGCGTAACAACGCAGGCGCCGCACCCTGGCACAACCCAATGACATTTCGACTCTTTCGAGGGACCGGGCGATTCGGGCCGATGTCTGCGTCGGCTCCTCCTTATGTAGGCCGGCTACACGGCGTCCTCGCCGTCTTGCCCTCGACCCGAATCGCCTCGGTCGCGC
>CAYNFN010000169.1:0-2613 GCA_964396485.1 uncultured Alcaligenaceae bacterium | reverse complement strand
TTCGGCGGCTAGAGCAACACTCACCACGGAGGATTCTTTTCTATACCTTCTTTTCAATACCCGCTCGACGGGTGCCCTTGAGGGGTGCGCGGAGCGGCGCACGGACACGTTACCGACGTAGTCAGCCGTTTGCGGGTAGTGCGCCGAAGCGCCGCCTCCCGCCCCGGATGGCTACGCCAACGCCGTGTCGGCGGCGCCGGAGGAAAACCATACTCACCAAACGATGGAAACACACAATGCTGACGCTGCGATAACTGGTGTCATCATAATCCGTTAATATGCGCACGTTGCCGTCCGCATAATCACTGCTGGGCATCACGAGCGAGGCGCACGTGAACTTCCTTGATGCGAGCGTGCTCCGCGCTGATGAGGGGTGGAATGAATCGACAGAATGTTTTGCTCGCGCTCGTGTTGAGTCTAGTCTTCGCTTCTACTTTGGCGTGGGCGCAGCAAACGAAAAAAAATCCGGTCGTGGGCTTACTCATGGTTGGTGTCCGCCCGGACGAGCCACTTGTCGAAGTCTTTCGGCAGGGGCTGCGTGAACTGGGCTATGTGGAAGGCCGCAACATTAAATTTGAGTACCGGTCAGCGGACCATCCCGATCGTCTGCCGGGCCTCGCCGAGGAGCTGGTCCAACTCAAGGTGGATGTGATCGTCGCGATCAGCACGCCTGCAGCTCAGGCGGCCAAGCGTGCCACGTCCACCATCCCCATCGTCGTGACCCTTGTCGCCGATCCAGTCGGAACCGGCCTGGTCGCGGATCTTGCGCGCCCAGGCGGAAACGTCACTGGGCTCTCGTCCATGATTGCTGAAATCAGCGCGAAGCGGCTGGCACTGCTCAAGGAAGCAGTCCCACGGCTTACTCAGGTCTCGGTCCTGTGGAATCCCGATATGGCGTGGCACGCAAAGGCGATCGAGGATCTCAAGGCGGCGGCGCCCTCGTTGTCGATGGATCTGAATTTCGTGGGCGTGCGTACGGCCGCGGAGTTTGATGCGGCCTTCTCGGCAGTAAGCCGAGCGCACGCCCAGGCGCTATACCTGCTCGACAGCACCCTCTCCTACGCTCATAGAATGACGCTGACCAAGCGGGCGTCGAAGGCACGCCTGCCGAATATCCACGCGTCGAGAGTCTATGCCGAGGCGGGCGGACTGATGTCCTACGGGGCGGACTGGGCGGACCTGATGCGACGATCGGCAGGGTACGTCGACAAAATCCTCAAGGGCGCCAGGCCCGGGAACCTGCCGATCGAGCAGCCGACCAAATTCGATCTGGTTGTGAATCTTAAGACCGCCAAGGCGCTCGGCATCACCATCCCGCAGTCGATCCTGCTGCAAGCCGATGAGGTGATCCGGTGACGGCTGGAAAACGGCCTGCATGGCGGGTTACTCGATGCGGCCGAATGAGTATGAATTACAAATGATTCGGAGTTCTGCGAGTTTTTGAATTTCCTATTGTTACGCTTTATCCCTCCGTGTACCCCTCAAGGGGGTATTGAAAAGAATCCTCCGCGCACCCCTCAAGGGCACCCGTCGAGCGCACCCCTCAAGGGGGTATTGAAGGGAAGGTATTGAAAAGAAGGTATAGAAAAGAATCCTCCGTGGTGAGGACGTATTTCGTGTCTGCCGTCGCGCAGCGGCGCCGCACGCCGACCACCGCAGCCGCGGCGGAGTAGAACACGCGGCTCCACGCGTAAATCCGGACGCAGCCGCCACCGGCAGCTTCCGCAGATTAGTGCTTCCCTTGCGCCGAGCAGCGGTGCTAAGCTCGCGACGACGCCGCGGGGGCCCGCGGCGCACGTTTTCCTCGGAGCACTGCGGATGAACATAGTGCGCGGACTCGGCGACGCCCTCGCCGACGCGGCCTCGGCCATCGTCGAGCGCTTCGTCGCCTATCTCCCGAGCGTCCTCGGCGCGATCCTGCTGCTCATCGCCGGCTGGGCGCTCGCGCGCCTGTTGCGCGCGCTGACCACGCGGGCGGTGCTGCTGCTCGACCGGCTGCTTTCCCGTGGGCCCGGCGGCGAGCGCTTCCGCGTGGGGCGGGCCTCCGCCGTGCTCGGCACCGTCGTGTTCTGGATGGTGCTGCTGTTCTTCGTTGCCGCGGCGACACAGGTCCTCGGACTGCAGGCGTTCACCGACTGGCTGGCGCGCCTGATCGACTATTTGCCGACACTGATTGCCGGCGTGCTCATCATAGCGGCCGGCTACATCGTTTCCCGTTTCGTCGCAGATCTGCTCCTGGCTACCGCAACGCGGCTCGCGCATACGCAACGCCTCGCCTTGGCGCGGGTTGCACAAGTGATGATTCTGGTCGGCGCCATCCTGGTCGGTGCCGACCAGGTCGGCATCAAGATCACCTTCCTTGCCATCTTCGCCGCCGGCGCTGCTGCAACCATCGTCGGTGGCGTCGCCCTTGCGGTAGGATTCGGCGCGCGCGACTACATCGCCAACCTCATCGGCGCGCACTACATGCGCCAGGCCTTCCCGGTCGGCCAGTTCATCCGTGTCGCGGGCCATGAAGGCCGGATCCTGGAAGTGACCGCCACCGTGGTCATAATTGAGACAGGTGAAGGCCGCGTTACGCTGCCCGGGCGCATCTACAACGAACAACCGATC